>CAZKGG010000143.1:0-1507 GCA_964552385.1 uncultured Candidatus Saccharibacteria bacterium | reverse complement strand
GACGCCGTTTTGGTTTGCGGGGATTTTGGCTTTCATTAACCTACTTTCGATTTACTTTTTCTTTGGAGAGACGAACATGCATATAGATGCGGGGCGAGTGGTAAACTACTTTAGCTCTGTACGAAACTTGTTCAAGATAAAGTCGCTAGATAGGGAAATACGATACCTACTCATCGTCTCATTTCTTTTCAATGCGGGCTTTGCTTTCTTTACTTCGTTTTTCAATGTGTACCTGACGAACAAGTTTAACTTGAGTGTTGGAGATATTGGAAACTTTTTCGGTTTTGTTGGTATATGTTCAATACTGACTCAGCTAGTTGTTGTGCGATATGTTTCGAAAAAATGGAAGCACATTCCTGTTTTGAAGTTTGCGTATGTTATGGTTGCGGTTGCGACGTTTGCGTACCTTTTGCCGACAAAGGCTTGGATGATT
This sequence comes from uncultured Candidatus Saccharibacteria bacterium, assembly GCA_964552385.1. Taxonomy (GTDB): domain Bacteria; phylum Patescibacteriota; class Minisyncoccia; order Phycocordibacterales; family DATDWN01; genus C7867-006. The sequence goes on along the minus strand of CAZKGG010000143.1, from coordinate 1,074 downwards.
TTCCTTGTGACACCTTTCTTTGCAATACCAAACGGACTACAGATGGCCAACTTTTCTGCGCTACTCACTAGCCGAACTCCAGCCAATGTTCGTGGTGAGACGATAGGGATAAGTAGCTCGTTCAACTCGCTAGGACAGGCACTACCACCGCTGTTTGCTGGGTTCCTCGCTGTTGCATTTGCACCAAGCGCACCGATACTTATCGCCAGTCTCTTCATGCTCGGCGCAGGCGCCTTGTTTTGGGTGACAGAGAGGGAAGTGGTGGAGTAAAAAGCAATGTGCAAAAAATGCATAATGCATATTCCATATAGTATAATGTAGCTAATATGGTAATTGGTTTTTTAAAGGAAAAGAACAAAGGAGCTACATATGTTTTTATTGATGCTTCGAATCTATGGCAAGCACAAAAGGTGATGGGTAGAATGCTAGACTACGATAAACTTAAGAACTATTTGAAAGAAAAATATGGTGTAAATAATATCCAGGTATTTTATTACACCGCGTATCCGGCAAATGGCACAAGAGACTTTAGTTTAAATGCTAGACATAATTTTTTCACTTATTTGAAAAAGGGATTGAGTTTCATTGTTAGAAAGAAACCATTAAAAAGAATAGTTGTTCGCTCTGATGTTGGAGACTCTATTCAGGAAAAAGGGAATATGGATGTTGAAATTACCATAGACGCTATGCATTTTAAGGAAAAATATAATACTGCTATATTTTTTACTGGAGATTCAGATTTTTTACCTTTAATAACTTATCTTAGAAATGGTAAGAAAAAAGTGTACATATATTCATCAAAAAATAATATATCATCAGAATTAAGAACAGGATCAGATGGGTATGTAGATATTTTGGAGCTAGATGGTGACATATGGGGTAGAGAGCTAAAGTATAGAAATAATGCATAACGAAAGTGGCCCTCCTTGCGGAGGGCCACCCTTGGATGTAATACCCTTTTAGTTCTATGGTAGAACCAAAAGATACTATAAGTATATACAAATTGATTTGGTAGTCAAATATGGTAAATAGATTGTTTTTGTGTATCAAAAATGGTGCTAGTATATAAGCATG
>CAZKGG010000142.1:0-1511 GCA_964552385.1 uncultured Candidatus Saccharibacteria bacterium | reverse complement strand
CCCATATCATCTTCAGCAGTAGTTGTCATACCAAAAAGATCTGCTGAGGTTTTTAAACCTGAGTCCTTTAAATGACTTTGTAAATATTCAAAAAAATTCTTTAAAGCTATAGTTTTTGGTGTTGCGCTACTCCATGGATATGAAATATTTTTCATATCTCCATCTGAAGGAAACCTAATGTAATCAAAATTTATTTCATCAAAACCAACCGCATATGACTCTTTTGCAACCTGTATTATATAATCCCAATATTCTCTGGATCCTACATCAATCCAAGAAATACCTTTTCTATCTTTCCAGACTTCAGTTCCACTTAAATTTCTAACTGCTAAATCAGGTCTATGTTTTACAAAATAAGCATCCTGAAAAACAGCCACTCTTCCAATAACGTATATATTTTTCTTATGCAATGACTCAATAAACTCTCTCATATCTCTAACTCTCACTTCCTCCGATCCAAAAGATTTTAACTTTTCATCATTAACAGAAAATACAAGTCGTCCGCTATAATCCTTTATATCAATCACTAATGAGTTTAATTCAGTATCATCTATTATCTTTACCAGACCATTTCTTAGCTTAGAGTCAGAAGCTACCCAACTAGTCATGTATATCGCTTTAACAGGCTCTGGAGTTTTAATATGAGTTGGAACAAAATCATCAACTTTTTTTATAGTTGTTGTTCCAACTGATGCAAGGTTGGAAGCGGCATTACTAAATGTGTAATGACTACTTAAAACTTTTGGAAGAAGAGTAAAAATAATTAACAAAATAACAATACAAACAGATAAAATTACAATCTGTTTATGTTTTGTTATATTTGAAATCATATTTATTCCAATGGAGAAACTTCCTTTTTTGATCCTGACTCTGGAGTATTATCTCGAGGGTAAATAGGTATATTTTCAACAAAAACAGGCGTGACTTTTTCCTTTTTTAATCTAGACTTTGAATTTTTCTTTGGCAATGAAATCTTTACAGACATCAGTATAAGTGTGATACCAGATATTATTACAAAAGCCGATTTCCAAGCACTAGGAAAACCCATAAAAGGTATTAGGAAAATAAACACACCCAGAAAGAAAGTACTTTTCTTGTTTATCATTTCGATATTATACACAGAGAACACAGATTGGCAAAACTGTTCTATAAGCAATACTGATTAAATAGTTTCTACCATTAGCATATTGGTAGAAAGCCCCTTTGTATTAAAAGGTACTCCACCCGTAACAACAACCTTGTCTCCTTTTTTCACAAGTTTTTCTTTTAGACAATAATCTCTAACCATTTTGATTACATCCTTTATTGAGTCATACCTTGGGACAGTTACTGATTTACACCCAAATGATAAACAAAGTTTGTTAGAAGTTGATTCATGTGAAGTAAGAGCTAGAACTGTAGCCTGAGGTTTGTGTCTTGAAACCATTCTAGCAGTAAAACCAGAGTCAGTAAGAGCAACAATAACTTTTGCACCAACATCGCTGGGATTAAAATTGGCAACTGTTCATATT
>CAZKGG010000141.1:0-1557 GCA_964552385.1 uncultured Candidatus Saccharibacteria bacterium | reverse complement strand
CCATGACAATAGCCTGCAGGTTATCAACCAATATGCAACAGAAGATGGTAGACGATCTAATCGATATGATGTAACTATTCTTGTCAATGGTCTACCTCTTATTCATGTTGAATTAAAACGTCGTGGGGTTGCAATTCAGGAAGCGTTTAATCAAATCAATCGCTATCAAAGAGAAAGTTTCTGGGCTTCTTCAGGACTTTTTGAATATGTACAACTGTTCATTATTTCAAATGGTACTCATACAAAGTATTATAGTAATACTACTCGTGCTCAGCATGTTAAGGAATCAAACGAAGGTGCTGCAAAAAAAGGAAAACGAACAAGTAATAGTTTTGAATTTACAAGTTGGTGGGCAGATGCAACTAATCGCCCAATAACCGATTTGATGGATTTTGCAAAAACATTCTTTGCTAAACATGCAATTTTAAATATTTTGACTAAGTATTGTGTATTTACTACAGATCGCTTGCTTCTTGTAATGCGTCCATATCAAATTGTTGCAACAGAAAAGATATTAAGCAAGATTGAGATAAGTACAAACTATAAAAAACTAGGGACACCTGATGCAGGTGGGTATATATGGCATACAACAGGTTCAGGAAAGACTTTGACTAGTTTTAAAACAGCTCAACTTGTAAGTAAGCTATCTTATATAGATAAAGTATTGTTTGTTGTTGACCGTAAAGATTTGGATTATCAAACAATGCGTGAATATGACAAGTTTGAGAAAGGCGCGGCCAATAGTAACACAAGTACTGCTGTACTTAAGAAACAGCTTGAAGATTCAAATACACGAATCATTATTACAACCATACAAAAACTTGATCGTTTCATTGGTCGAAATGGATCACATGAAATATTTGATGGTCATATAGTTCTTATTTTTGACGAATGTCACCGCTCTCAATTTGGTGATATGCATGCGGCAATAACCAAATCATTTAAGAATTATAATTTGTTTGGTTTTACTGGTACTCCTATATTTGCAAAAAATGCATCGTCTGGAGGAAGACCTGATCTAAAAACTACAGAGCAGGCTTTCGGTGAAAAATTGCACACATACACTATTGTAAATGCGATTGCAGATAAAAACGTTTTACCTTTCAAGGTTGATTATGTTTCTACTGTTCGTGAAGCGGAAGATATTGAAGATAAAAAAGTAAGTGATATTGATCGTGAAAAAGTTTTATCTGCTCCAGAACGTTTGGAAAACATTGTTAAATATATTCGTGAGCATTTTGACCAAAAAACAAAACGTAATAGTTTCTATAAAATAAAAGATCGCAGACTTGCTGGATTTAACTCTATTTTTACTGTTTCTTCCATTGATGTTGCAAAGAAATATTATCTTGAATTTAAAAAACAGCTAGCAAATGAACCAAGTGATAGACAATTAAAAATTGCCACAATATTTAGTTTTGGTGTTAATGATGAAGATGCGGATGGAATGATTGATGAAAATTCAGAAGACACAAGCGGACTAGATGTAAGTTCTAGAGACTTTCTTGATAGTGCCATTGTTGATTACAACAAGATGTTTGGTACTTCTTATGATAC
>CAZKGG010000140.1:762-1557 GCA_964552385.1 uncultured Candidatus Saccharibacteria bacterium | reverse complement strand
GGAATTGTAAAGCTAGTAGCTCCTCCAAAGGCATACAATTCACCGTTAACAAATTCTGATACATGACTTGCAATCTGAAATGGGAGACCTAAAGTTGTATTCCAAGGCCCAACTGATACTTGCGCACGTGCCCCTAAAGGAGAAAGTAAAAAGAAAATAAATACAAATAAATGTAAAATACTAAGCTTGGACAGCTTATTCACAATACTATTTAATTACAATTAGAGAATTAATGTCAACTGACAACATCAGTGAGGCGTTCAGGTTAGAAATTCTTCGGGATCGACTAGCTTTTAAAAACAGACTTCAAGAATTCAAAGAAACTTATTCAATACGACTGCCTGAAATTCCTGACAAAAACTCAAACAGTTTATGGGACAAATTAAATTTTAATCCATTTCCATCTCCAAAATCCGATCCAATGGGATACGACAGATCAACAACAATTTCAAACTGGATTAAAAAAAACACAATAAAGCCTACCCTAATTTTAAATGTTGGATTTGGGTCAGGAAGTTTGGAGGATAAATTCAGATATCCACGAAATAAATTAGATTGGCATGGAGTAGACATATCTGAAAAATCTGTAAAATCCGCAAATCAGAAATATCCATTTGGAAAGTTTAGAATAGGAAGTATTCACAAACTACCTTATAAAAGTGAAATGTTTGATTTGGTAATTGTTTCTGAAGTACTCGAACATATTAGGCCGTCTAAAGTTTTTAAATCTTTGAAGGAAGTACACAGAGTTTTAAAGAAAGGGGGCTTTCTGATTGTGTCTGTCCCAGTCAATGA
>CAZKGG010000140.1:0-752 GCA_964552385.1 uncultured Candidatus Saccharibacteria bacterium | reverse complement strand
ATCTTCATGAGCTTGTGAAGAGAGGATTAAACACAAACGCTCACGTGAGAAGCTACACTCAGACCATATTATTATTTGAGTTGAAAATCTCCGGATTCAATTTAATTGAAATGGAAAAATTGTACGCATTTAGTAAATACTACTATTTAAAGAAATTCATAATCAAATTTTTTCCTTTTCTGAAAAAACCAAACAACTTAATACTCCTGTTGTATAAATTATGAAAATTGTTTTTATAACCCCCAGCTACAAACCAAATATTGGCGGGGTGGAGAAGCATGTGGAGGGAATTACGAAAATACTTTCTAAAGATCATGATGTAACTATTATCACCGAGCAGACACAAGAAGATTTAAGAGACAAAAATATTACTCAGGTCCCGACTCTGGGTATCTCGCAAAAGGACAAAAAATGGGTAATCTGGAAATGGATTTTTGAAAATCAAAAGTTATTGAATGATGCAGATATCATCCATGTTCACGATGTCATGTACTGGTTATATCCTTACAAGCTGTTGCACCCATTCAGAAAAATATTTATCACCTTTCATGGCTGGGAGGGGATTTACCCCATCCCTCTAAAAAATATTGTACTTCACAAGATAAACGAATTTTTAGCTACAGCAAATATCTGTGTGGGGGATTTTATTTGTAAGTGGTACTACACACACGCAGACCAGATTACATATGGTGCGACGAGCAGCCATAAACATCCCCAAAAATTTTCGGGTCCTCCCAAATTACTTTTTTTGG
>CAZKGG010000139.1:0-1567 GCA_964552385.1 uncultured Candidatus Saccharibacteria bacterium | reverse complement strand
AATCATGGTCAGGGATAGTTTTCTTGTCGTCACAAGAAAACTTCCACGACCCTGCCTCAACTATTTTCTCTGCTGAGAAAATATGTTTCCGGCTCGCGTAAGTCTTTGAGCAATCAAAGCAGTTTGATTGCTCAAAGCTAACGCGCCCATAACTCAGCTGGTAGAGTAGCTCCCTTTTAAGGAGAAAGTCGCAGGTTCGATCCCTGCTGGGCGCACATGAAGAAAAAAATCCGGTCAGTTCCGGATTTTTTCTTACATGTGCGGACCGGAGCTATGTTTTTTTAGTAGAAAAAACAAGCAAGGTCTGGGCCGGAGGAATTATGTTTGCGACGGCAAACATAATATCCAAGGCACAAATGCGAGTCAGAGTGTAACCGCACGATACCAGCCCAAAAGAATTTTAGTACTAAATTACTTTTGGGACAGTACAAAAAATTTCATCTTCAATTATAAATTTAATTTGACAATACAGCGTAAACATTTATTGTAATGGCAGAAGGAGATTCCATGAGTGTTTCAGTTGTTGACCCGACACATCCAGTGGACTATAAAAGTACTATGGTTCCACCGACTTACAAATGTGGAAAGTGTGGTGCCACTAACTGTAAGTTATGGCGTGACTACCAGACATTTCTCAAAAATCAATCTCTGCTCTGCGCGAAATGTGCGGGAGAGGAGCAGAAGAAGGATGTTAGCGACATTGACGACGAAGGTCGCCGAAGTCTCGAGGAAGGATTGGGTGTCCGAACCGATCAAATCGGTTGGCGTATTCCAGCAGTACCAACCGAAGAAAACGATACATACTGGGGTTACACCTCAGTTCCACAACCGGGGTGTGATTGGTGGAGAGGTTTGCCAACGCACCCGCAATAACTAGTATAACTTTTTAAAACTAAGCTCCATACAGATTTAGGTCTGTATGGAGCTTAAAATTTTTCTAATATACAAGAGCATATAAAACCCTTATTGTATATGTAATTTTAGAACGGTAAGTCAAAAGCTAGAATACCTGGACCTGTTACTAATAACGATAGTAATATTGCTCCAGCAAATATATAAATCATTAGTTTGTCTCCAGACATTGGGTTTGTTTTTCTATTTAACCACCAATCAGTTTTGAGAGACACGATAGCGAGTATTGCCACTATTTGTGTATACAAACCAACCAGTATCATTGATCCAAATATTATATAGATGAGACTTAACCATTGTTCACCATCTTGCTTATATTTCTTTAAACCATTTTTTATTAGGAATATTGATACCACTATTCGCAGTATTGTCGGCGCTAGAATTCCAAAAGTGAATAATGATGGAAATAATGAAAGTGTATGCATCTTTTAATTATATGGTATATTGCGTGTTATGACAAAGAAAGATGGGGAAGTAGTCGTTTTATTACATGATATTAGATCTACCCACAACGTTGGTTCTATTTTTCGTACAGCAGATACATTGGGAGTAAATAAAGTATTTATATCAGGGTATACTCCAACTCCCTTGGATAAATTTGGTCGTGCAAGAAAAGATATAGCTAAAGTGGCATTAGGTGCAGAAAAAACTATAC
>CAZKGG010000138.1:0-1572 GCA_964552385.1 uncultured Candidatus Saccharibacteria bacterium | reverse complement strand
GAATTCTTTGTTAGATTGTTATATTGCATAATTTCATTCAAATCTCCTTTGTGTAGTTTCGCAATACCTTGTAGAGTTTCACCTGATTTAACAGTATGTTGAATTCCAGAAATAGGTAATATAACCAAAGTCTGACCTACACTAACTGTATTTCCTTTAATATCGTTTCCCCATCTTATAGTATTTACTGTAACTCCAAACATTTTAGCGATAGCTGGTAGTGTGTCTCCATCATGTACTACATAAAGACTGATCTGATCTTGATCCACACTTTTTATTTCAGTTGCTTTTACTTCAGGTGCAAGTGAATTGCCAGCAACAATATTTAAATCATCCTTAGTTGATGAAGCCTTTGGGTCCGGTGAAATAACCGCCTGCAACAAAGCAATATTTTGTGAGTTTGCTTCAACCTCTTCTGTTTCTGCATCAGCAGGACAAAAAATCCGTAAAAATGTGCAGGCAACATCACCAACACTTGCTTGTGCCGTTATTGGGGTTAGAAATAACGTCAAAATCAGAATTGTTGGTATAGTTGACGCTAATATGTTCACCTTAGAAAGGGTAGATCCCACCAATTTTAATCTTGTAAACAAGACTTTAGTGGTGATTTTAAGACCTGACCAAAACTTCGGATCGTGTAGTTGACCTAAAATAAGCTAAAATTTAACGTATATTCTGAATCTCTGAATTATTATATGGCTTAACAAAGCCATATAATTTAAAACCATATCTGTACATACCCATTATATAAGCTGAACTAGTATGGTCAATAGTAGTTACCAACAGGACACAAATCGCAGAAAAAACAAATAAATGCCAGAATAAGCTGTGGATACTCAGAAATGCTATAATCTCGCAATGGATTATTTGAATTCTTTAAATTCTGAGCAAAAAAAAGCAGTGATAGCAACGGAAGGACCTGTATTAATAGTGGCTGGTGCTGGTGCTGGAAAAACAAAAACTCTCACCCATAGAATACTTCATTTGATAGCAAACGGTGTTTCTCCAGAAAGAATACTGGCTATTACTTTTACAAATAAGGCGGCCAAGGAAATGAGAGAAAGGGTGATGGACCTGTTAAGTAAAGATACCAATCTGTTACACCTGAGAAGAAAGGCTCCTTTTATTAGTACATTTCACTCACTCGGAGTACAGATAATAAAAGAAAACTCTGAAATACTTAAGTTACCTAGACACTTCAGCATATTTGATACTAGTGATACAAAAAAAACATTAAAGGATGTTATGAATAAAGTTGGTCTAGATCCAAAGGAACATTTAGACAGAGTTAGACACATAATATCAAGTGAGAAAGGGAGAGGTGTAGATGTTGCAGAATATGTTGAGAGAGCTAGCTACGACTTCAACTCTGAAATGACAAAAAAGGTTTGGACACTATATGAAGAAAGCATGAGAAAAGAACATGCTTTAGACTTCGACGACCTACTCTTAAAAACTTTAAAATTATTAGAAAAACATCCAGATGTCCTAGCAAAATATCAAGATAGATTTCTATATATACATATTGATGAGTACCAAGACACAAACAAAGTACAAAATTCGATTGTTGAA
>CAZKGG010000137.1:0-1572 GCA_964552385.1 uncultured Candidatus Saccharibacteria bacterium | reverse complement strand
ATGGAACGGCTAAAATTGTCATCTCTGGTGCTGTCATTTCTTCTGAAGCTGATACAGCTCTTTGTAGCTCAATGCCATATATTGGGTTTTTTTTGTAAAATATGATTTCAGGTTCCACCGGGCTAACAAATACTGAACTATACGCGGTTGCATCTGAGTTTGCTGAATATACAGTAACTTCTATTTTGAAAGGTCTTGATATTAATGAACCCACAAAGGTGTAAGTGCTTTTTCCATATCCAGACGCACCTTCAATAACTCTACCGTCTTTTGACCAAGTATAGACTAAATTTCCAGCATTAACTTCTTCACCGTTTATTGCAATATGTGGAATAGCCACAAAAGTAATTTTATTCTCATGACTAAACAATGCCTTACCTTTATAAAATGGAGGCACCAAGCTCTCGTTTTGCCATATGAGGTCCACGCTCGCAGGGTTTATGTTTATGGCTTTTGTTAGACTTTCACCGTCACTTGTCCTCACCACAACCTCGAGTTTTGAAACAATTCCAGTATTACCGGTTATAAAAGTTAAACTAGTATCACCCACTGCAGTTTTCTCGATTTTCCCATTCAAAATCCATGTAATACTAGACGAATTCAAATCGACAGCATAGCTTTTGATGTTGGCTATTACTTTTTGGTTAGCTCTTGGATTTTCAGGAATAAGATCAACGTTTATTCCATCTTGAGAGCCTGTAACTAATTGAGCGTTAGAAGTCGCAATAGGAACAAAAAACAAACATATTATTACAATAACGCCGAAATAATAGTATTTCATTAGTACAATTGTATCACAACAAATATTTTTAAATATAATGTTTTATACACATTGTTTTTTGTGTGGGATCTATTCGTTTGTAATGGGTGTGTCTGGAGTGTCGTTTTTTTTCTGTAAACTTTTAATTTTTTGTCCAGCAGAAGTCGCCATACTTGCTAGCATTGGATTTTTTTGTGCCAACTCTTGTATTTTTGTTGTTCCTATTAGATATACAACAACCATAGTCCATGCTGGCAAAATATTTAAAAAAGGTACCATTTCAACAACTCCCCCACCAACTAATGATCCAAATCTTTTTGGGGTCATCATTTGTATACCGTTCATTTTAAACCACAATAAAAATGTCATAAATGCAAAAAAACTTACAATATCAGCAAAAATATTTCCAAAAATTGGTATCCAGCCGACTATTAATTGACCACCATCAAAACAAAGTGCCGTAAAAATCATCAGAAAAATAGTAGTGTCTTTTATTTTACTCTCATCCATTGGGTTATTATACTATGAATTTTCTTCCAAATCTCTTTTTGCTTGTTTGATTGCTAGTATCTGCGAAGGATCAGATGTGATTATCTGATCTTCTGTATAGGAAGCTATTATCTTGATTGCAACATGTTTTAGTCCAGCAAAGAATATACCCTCCCCAACGTCAGACTCAAGGAGTAGATATTTTTCTTCATCTGTGAGGTTAAATGTTTGTTGAAGTTTATCTATTGACGATGGAGATTGTTTTAGCAAAATCTGTATAGATGAGTTGGTTACAATAGGCATTCCATATGGTGATTTCATAA
>CAZKGG010000136.1:0-1581 GCA_964552385.1 uncultured Candidatus Saccharibacteria bacterium | reverse complement strand
AATGTAATTGTTGTACCTAAACCTGGAACTAAACTAGCTACAGCAGAAACAAAACCCCACAATGTTGGGTTTGGAATCCCAAAAATCCACATACCCAAACCTGATAAACCTCCTTGTATTAAAGAAATCATAAGAACACTTGCAAAAGTAGTGTTTACAGTTTGTTTTATTTTTAATGAAATCTGCTCGTCATATTTATCATTCAAAGGACTTAAATCCATCAATATTTTTTTGAATTTCTGACCATCTCTGAGAAAGAAAAACAGAGAAAAGAATATTAATATAATATCTGTAATAATATTAAATACGGATGAAAGTATCGAAGTTAGATGTGAAGTTATCCAGTCAGCTCCAACAGACGCAAGAGCACCAATATCTACATTGAATTCAGGTGAAAATTTTTGAATTGGTTTCTCTATTGCATCAGAAACCTTTTGTACGTAATCTATTTTTTTATTATTTGTAAGTTCAGAATATATCCCTCTAGACTCATCCAATAATTTGAAGGTAAGAAATACTGAAGGAGTTAGTACTGTTATCATAAAAGAAATTACTAAAATAAAAGCAGCTAAACCATTTCTACCACCTAGATTCTTTGAAAGACGTTTTTGTAACGGAGAAAGAACTACTGCAAATATTGCAGAGAGAACAATTACCTCCATAAAAGGCCAAAATATAAAGAAAACTAACCCAGTTACAGCAAATAAAAGACCAATAAAAAAATATTTTTGAAGAGTGTTTTTGTCCATGTGAAAATTATACCACAGTAATAGATTTTATTTAAAAAATATGCAAAAAAGTTATCAACATCAAACATTGATAAACATTAATAGCTTGCTATTATTAACGTATGGCAAATTTATTTATTACAATCAAACAAGCATCAAAAATTCTTAATGTATCCCCACTCACACTTCGTAACTGGGACAATAATGGAAAACTAAAAGCTCATAGACACCCTATGAACAACTACCGTGTATATAAAATAGAGGATCTAGAAACAGTTATAAGAGATATTGAAGCAGGAACTGGCAGAAGAATCAGTACAAAGAAAGAGATTAAGAAGCTGATTGTTAAACACTTACGCGACGACGAGTAATCTATTTCTTCTCTTCTAAATCCAAACATACTGAGTTCAAGCAGTATCTCATACCAGTATCTGTTGGTCCGTCATTAAATACGTGACCTAGGTGGGATCCGCATTTTGAACAAACTACTTCTACCCTATGCATGCCCATAGTGTCATCTTGTATTTCTTTAACTGCTCCAGGAAGTGCCTGGTCAAATGATGGCCACCCAGTACCTGAATCAAACTTTGCATCTGATGAAAAAAGATTCTGACCACAAACTTTGCATTTATACATACCATCTCTATCATCATGCAAAAGCTTACCCGAGAATGGAGCTTCTGTTCCTTTCTCCCTCAAAACTGCATATTCTTCTGGTGTTAACTTTTGCTTCAATTCTTCTTCGTTGATATCCATATTATTTTTGTTTATATTTGTCGTTTAATAATTCACCAAAATTCTTCACCACCTTTTCTAGTTTTGGGTTTATTACCAGTTCACAGTATGGAGCATC
>CAZKGG010000135.1:0-1588 GCA_964552385.1 uncultured Candidatus Saccharibacteria bacterium | reverse complement strand
TAATTTTGTGCCTGTTTTAATTCCAGGTTTGCAAAGTGCCTCCCAAGTAAATTCACCAACTGATTTGTTTAAAAGTATCTCTATCCTTCCGCCAGTTTCTTTATTGCCAAACAATCTAGCAGGGAAGACTTTTGTATCGTTTAAAACCAAAACGTCATTTTCTGTTAAATAGTCAATAATGTTGTAAAAATGTTTGTGATCAATCTCACCAGTGTTTCTATTTATAACCATTAACTTTGAATGATCACGAGGACTAACAGAGGAATTTGCAATAAGTTCAGATGGTAGATGGTAATCAAATAGCGAAGTTTTCATTCTTTACAATTTTATGTTTGTGGTATGTGAGATTAATCGCAAGGGGTAGGATAACTATAAGTGAAAAAATACCTAAATATGTATATAAGCTACCAATACTTTCTTTAACTATTATATAAGCGCTTGCCCATTGAATGAAAGCTCTGAAAAGTGTTGAAATCATGTTTTGTGCTGATAACGCAGTACTTCTTACTTCTGATTTTATATTCTCATTAATCTCTGGTGTGATGAATGGCTTAGTGTTTCCTGATGCAAAAGCAATTCCAGTAATGATTAAATAAGCTAGAGGAAGTGCTGCAAACTTGGCAGGTATGAGTGCAATAACTAACAATGTTGGTATTATAAGCAGGAAATACTCATTCTCATAAATCTTCTTGATATGGATAACTCTTGCCCCTATTATGGCAATTACTACTTTTATAATCATGGCAACCCAACTCCTTTCAATATCATTCATTCCAAGTTCCAACATGTATGGTTGAGCAAAAAACTGTTGGCTTGCTTGCCCTATTCCAATTATTAAAACAAAAAGAATCGTTAACTTCGTTACATATTTGTTTTTGAAAATTTCAGCAAAACCTGCCTTATTAGTTTTGACAAATTCTGAAATTTTAAATTTAGATTTATTAATGTTTGGTTCTACAAACAAGAATGACGTAAATACCCCAAACATTGATGCAATCCCCGAAATGTAGTATGGAAGACTTGGCATAATTTGATACAAATATCCACCAGATGCTATAGACACTGCCGCACTAATTTGAAAGATGACTGTTGATTTGCTATATATCTTTGGGTATAAATTCTCCTTACCTTCCGCCTTCAATGTGTCGTATAGTAATGGTTTGCTCGTTCCCATGCTAAATGAATTTCCAAGTCCCCACATGATGGCGTAGGCCCACATAATTTCAGCAGTAGGGAAAATTGCAATTAAAAACATGGGAAGCGCCATAAATAGATTTCCGATGGCGAGTGATATTCTTCTGCCGTATATATCTGCAAACGCACCTGTTGGCATTTGTGTTACAACTTCTACGATAAGTGATAGTCCAGCAAAAAACGCAATTTGCTCAAAGCTTAAAAATTGGGATTGGTAAACAATCCAAATAGGGAGCTGGAAAAAAGTTCCGAGAACAGCATCGCTTATGTAACACGCAAGGATGTTGTGTTTGAGTGTTTTTTGCATAAAATCATGATTTTGACGTATTTTGAAGATTAGGAACAAAATATATCAAACTGTATCAGTGCCAAGGCTAGGATTCGAACCTAGGTA
>CAZKGG010000134.1:0-1611 GCA_964552385.1 uncultured Candidatus Saccharibacteria bacterium | reverse complement strand
GGTACACATAGCCTGTCGTATAACCACCAGACTGACACGTCTGTTGAGGACATGTTGGGGTGGCTGGACCTTGGCAATAAACACCGGACTCATAGGTAAGCATACAGCTTGAGAGACTAAACAGTCCCACAAAGAGAAGAATAGTGAGTTTTTTCATTTGTTAATGTTTTATGATTTTTTACATTATATCACCAAAGTATGAAAAAGTCAAGGATAGCCACAGGTCAGTATTATGCTATACTAACAGCACTTTAGTCAAAAATAACCATTAAAATATATGTTAATTCCAACAGTTATTGAAAAATCAAGCATGGGAGAGAGAGCATATGACATCTACTCTCGTCTTCTTCGTGATCGCATCATTTTCCTTGGAGGAGTGATAGATGACAATGTGGCAAATATCGTTATTGCCCAGCTTCTATTCCTAGAAAACGAAGATCCAAAAAAGGATATCAAGCTCTACATCAACTCCCCTGGCGGTTCAGTCAGTGCAGCAATGGCAATGTACGACACCATGAATCACATCAAGCCAGACGTTTCTACCATTTGTGTTGGTATTGCTGCTTCTGCAGCCGCCTTCCTCCTTTCTGCTGGAACCAAAGGCAAACGCTTCGTACTACCAAATGCTGAAGTAATGATCCACCAGGTAATGGGAGGAGCAGAGGGACAAGCCTCAGACATAGAAATTGCCGCAAAGCACATAATCAAAACAAAGGAAAAACTCAACAGAATTCTTGCAAAAAACACAGGGAAACCATTTGAGCAAGTGGAGAAAGACTCTGACCGTGACTACTACATGTCAGCAGAAGAGGCTAAAAAGTACGGCATTATCGACGAAATCGTCAAAGAAAAGAAGAAATAAGAAAAATCCCGGCTCATCCTGCCGGGATTTTTGTTTGCCCAATTACCTCTCCTGTGGTACTTTAAAGATGTAGTCTTTAAAGTAATTTGCTCTTAGATCCCTCCAATGAACACAATTTTTTCTAATAAAACAAAGGTTAAAATCTCTCCAGCACAGCCTGGAGCGTTGGCGTTTCTAGAGCTATAAAAAATATATGAATCAGATAGCAATGCTTGCTCTCGCACTAGTTGCGGGTGCTGCGGTCGGCTACTATCTTCGCCTCGTGATCTCGCTTGGGAAAAAAGGATCTGTTGATTTGGAAATCAAACAGATTCTTCTCTCTGCAAAAGAAGAGTCCGCTCGATTGATCGATGAAGCAAAGAAGAAAGCCAGTGAAAAAGAAGAAGAGTTAAAAGCTCGAGGAATCGAAAAAGAAGGAGAATTAAAAAAGATGGAAGATCGTCTTGTAAAAAAAGATGAGCTTCTTGATGCACGCCAGCTTGAAATAGACAAAGAAGCTGAACACATCAAAGAGAAGATTGAAGAAATAAAAGCAGTAAAAGAACGTGCAGATGCAATGCTTAAAGAGCAAACAGAAAAACTTGCGGCAGTCGCACGACTTTCAGAAGAAGAAGCTCGCGAACGTCTCATGAAAGAAATCGAAGCGAAGTACGCAGAAGATTTACTTGTTCGATTGCAGAAAATGGAAATGGACAATGACGACAAACTTGAACGTCGTGCAAAAGATATTCTTGCAACAGCAATTCAGC
>CAZKGG010000133.1:0-1639 GCA_964552385.1 uncultured Candidatus Saccharibacteria bacterium | reverse complement strand
TGGAAGAATATGCCAATCCGCAAAATGGTGCGAAACTACATCTTAACTTTGATGCTCAAGAGGTATTTTTAGTGATGAGGGCACAGGGATCACCTGCAAAAGTAAAGGTCTATCTTGATGACAAACTCCAAGACTTTGGAGAAGATAACATCGACGGAATAGTCACTGTTGATAAAGACACATTTTATAAACTTAATAAGTTGCCTAGTCCTGGAAAACACAACTTGAGACTTGAGTTTGAAGACAACAATGCAGAACTATATGCATTTACATTTGGATAAATATTCTTGTGAATATAAAACCTCGTAAATATTCATACTTATTTTTGCTTGGCTCCTTTTTGGTACTGGCATTAGCAGCTGTAATTTTTTTGCTTTCCCAAGTAAGTAGTAACTCAATCGAACTTGCCAATATTCAAAAGACATCAAGTGAAATCCTATCCGGTAAATTTGATGAAAGTATGTTGATGTCGAATGAGGACTGGAAGCATGTTTTAACGGCTGAGCAGTACTATATATTACGCGAAGCAGGTACAGAGATACCATTTTCCGGTAAGTTAAACAATGAAAAGCGAAAAGGTACATATTACAGCGTAGGATGTGAAAAACCATTATTCCGTTCTGAACAAAAATACGATTCTGGAACTGGTTGGCCGAGCTTTTGGGCTCCAATTGATGAAAATGCACTTGTTCTACGAAGGGAGACTGGTTTAAACGATGACAGGATTGAGGTCCTTGATACCTGTGGAGGCCACTTAGGCCATGTATTTGATGATGGCCCCGAACCAACTAGGAAGAGGTATTGCATGAATTCCGACGCACTCTATTTCATCCCAGACGATAATGAGCAATAGTAGTGAAAACGATAGTTACAAACAGGTGAGTTGCCTTAGTAAACTTGAAAAATGACCATAAAGTATCAGCTCAAAGAAAAAATTTGGCTCTATCCTGGCAAAGCGGGTTGGTACTTTATTACAGTTCCATCAAGCATGACCAAAGAAATTGACTATTTTTTTAGCCATCAAAAAAAGGGGTGGGGATCATTGCCCGTTAAAGTGAGTATTGGCCAAACAGAATGGTCGACTTCGCTCTTCCCTGACAAGAAATCTGGTTCATATCTGTTGCCTATAAAAGCTGAGGTCCGTCATAAAGAAAAGCTCAGAGCAGATACTATTATTGAGGTTGAACTGGAATTAACAAGCTAAGCTAGAAAAATTTACTAACTCTCAAATACGCGATACGTGTCGGATTTTTGGAATGAAATAATAACTCACTTCCAGATCAAGAGTCCTATAGCAAACTACGTTTTTGTTAATTATGACGCAAAGGCATCGCTATAAAATTTATTCCAAGTTGCCATGATTTCCTCACTATTCAGTTGCACATCTTCAATAATCCATTCTCCAGTAGCTTGATCAACCTTAACGGTAAATGCTTCTTTAGCACCATTTTGGAGAAAATGCTCAAGTTCAATGCCTAATTGGCGTATATCTTCACCCATATCGAGTATTGCTTGAGTTGCTCTTGGGCTCAAATCCCTATCTGTAAGTGCTAAACCACACCAAGCACCAAAAGCAGTCAGAGTATCGGGAAATCTGTATGCAGCTTCAAAGTATCTGACACGAGTACCAAGTTGTCCA
>CAZKGG010000132.1:0-1640 GCA_964552385.1 uncultured Candidatus Saccharibacteria bacterium | reverse complement strand
GTTTTATATAATATGGTTTTTAGAACAAAGACACGTGCGGGCGCTTCGGTTAGCGGCTAAACCAACGGTCTCCAAAACCGTCACCGAGGGTTCGAGTCCCTCAGCGCCCGCCAAACCTCCATTTTTTGGAGGTTTTTTTATACAAAGAAAAGGGCGACTCATAGTCGCCCTTTTTAATTATTTTGTCTTACTTCCAGTCAGAACTATATACGCCCCACCATTTGATGATGCTAGAGCATTATCAATAGAAATAATTGGCTTCTGAACTTCTGGTTGATCTTGAAACAAATCATTTGGAAGAATTGCACTTACAGTTGGATACGTTTGAACTTCTGATACAGACAACCCGTCTTTAATCATTTCCAGAACTTCATCGACTGTATATGGTTTTGCATATACTGACAAAATTTCATTGCCTTTATGAACATCCAAACAGTTTTTAGCCAAATTAATTTCAGCAGCCAAACCTGTTGTCCAAGGTATGAAATCCCATCTGTAAAGTAACGCTTCTTTGTTATAGAACGAAAACAAGAATCTGCCGTGTGGTCTTAACACACGACTAACTTCCTTTAAAACTTTAGGTAGTTCCCTTATATCGCTTGCAGTCCCAAGATTCATTACCACAAATGATACTGATCCACTTGGTTCAGGGATGCCACCTTGAATATCAGCTATATCGAAAGAAATATTAAGTTCATTATTAGTACTAATCTTTTGTTTTGCTTTCAAAATCATATCCCTACTAATATCGTAACCTACTGTTCGCTCAAATTTCCTTGCTAGTTGAACAGTGAGTCTCCCAGTAGCACAACCAATATCAACAAAACATTTTCTATCAGGCAAACGTTCAATTTCTTTATCTATTACTGAATTTTCAAAATCAAGGTACGAATGTGTGGCAAAGAATGCCTTATCATAATATGTGTCATATGTTTCTGACCATAATTTTGTCAAAATGAGCAGATTGCGATCAAGCAACTCAAGCCATTCACGTTCATCTGTTGCATGACTAGCTGGAGAATCTCCTCTATTTTGAAGTTGAATCATTTGTTGCTTACAAGATTCATTAATCATCAAATACAGTAGTGACTGTGCAAAGTATGGATTCACACCGTTTTGCACAGCCCAATCACTTACAGCCTTCAAACGTTCAATTTCTCTTTCAAAATTGAAAATTCTACGCTCTGCAGGATTGAGTGAAATGGATTTACGCCTTTCAACTTCCAGAGCTAAATCCATTCGTTTTTTAGCTAATGACATTAAAAGCATGTCGACTTTTCTAAGTCGTGCTCCAATTTCTTTAAGCTCGAGCGGAGTATCCATTTTTAACTCCTTATCTAACCTAGTAAATAGAGATACCCATTTTATCACGCACAGATTCAACAGTAGTATGGATCAATGTCCTAGCCTTCTTGCCACCTTCGTGAAGGACCTCTCGTACATAATCGTCCTTATCAGCAAGCTCAGCACGAGCAGCTCTAAAAGGTTCGAGAACATTTGCAATGTTATCAACCAACTTGTTCTTGCAAGCAATACAGCCGATTTTTCCTGCAATGCACGCCTCTGCGATTTCCCTGCTTTCGGTTTCGCCAGGTGTTACTAGTTCATGAATTGCATAAACGGACTGACATCTATTGTAA
>CAZKGG010000131.1:0-1704 GCA_964552385.1 uncultured Candidatus Saccharibacteria bacterium | reverse complement strand
CTTTCCAATCGGGGCAAACCCCTAAGCTAAGTAAAATAGCTACTTGAAGTGGAAGGTGTTGTTATTGTTCATGCCTGGACCAATCAGGCTCTAGGTCTTTAAGAGTAATCGCTCGTATAGGATGGTCAGTTATCTCCCCACACGAATAAAGCATAGGTGAGTTATAACCTATTACTTTTTTTTCTTCATTGAGAGAAAGTACAAAATAATCCTTCTTATTAAATGGAAACTCTATAAATCTAGCACTAGCCCAGTCTATAGCCACCTCTAGTTCAAATACCAAATTTAAAGCCCAAATTGCTCGAAAATCACTACGATGAATTTCTACTTCTGGAGTACTGAGCATTCCTACAAATTCACGAAAAGACTGATTTGTATCATCTGAGTCATAGTATTTCGTATGGGACAATGGCGAAACTTCCTCTAAAGATTGAAGTTTTCCCTCAAATGGTCTTAATTGACCAATAAATACCGCCCGACGAATCGCTTCATCTGCATGGTATAAAGACGCATGAAACAGGGGATGGATTTCTTTAATAGATTGATCTCCACTTAAACCACAGCATAAATTACGCAGCTCTAGCCAATTCCACAAACTTCTTTCTTCTAACCAGTGCCGTTTCATTGATAACGTTTGATTAGGATTTGTGGCATTCAAAGACAACTCAATAGGAGAAAGATGGTGGTTTAATGCCTCTTCTAGGTTGTGTCTTCTAAATGGGAACTGTGGAAACCATGCTAATCTTGATTCAACCCATCGAATTGCTTCTGTGGGCCTAAAATAGGGTTCACGATAATATGCGACACCATCCCATTCATCATTTATCAAATCATTAGGAGGAAATACTGGGGAAAGTTCTTTTTCTTGAATTCCTCGCTGTATTGCTTTGTACGCAAAGTCAAACTCCTTCTTGTCCACCGTTTTAATATCTTTGATATCCCGAACCAGCTTTTGATCCTCATATGATTTTGGTCGAACACCAGCTGCTTGTTGCCAATAAACATAAGAATATGGATCTACTCCCCTTTCATCTAGATAACCGCAGCACAAATAGCTAAATTCATACAAGCTCCATAGGTCCTCTCTGAGCCATTGTTGACGGAGTTTAGATTGGTCTTGGCTTTCTTGATGTTGGTTATCTTCTGGCATAGCTTTCTTTTTACTACGTTAAAGGGAATTATTCAAACTACCAATAACGTATTCTTACTGCTCAAGAAATGGTGAAGAACTACCTCTTAAATAGGCTGCTAAAAACCCACTCATTAGGACATAGATAAATTAAAGGAAAAACGGCTAAAAGGAAAGGAGGCTTAATAAATCGATATTTGACTATTTCTCCAAATTCTTAAGATATTCAATGACATTTTTAGAATCTTCTTATTTAACCCAAGAAAAATAAATTAACAGTTTGACTATTATCGTTGTTATTTTTTTGAGGCTTTAGATGAATAAGTTTACGTGTCCAATACTCTGGATAGTGTTTCACTGGACATGAACTCACTGGAAACAGTTGACGCAAGTTCCCATTCATCGGAACGCTGTTTTTAGTGATGGTTAGTAAGTTCCCTACCCATAAATAAAAAGTACTTACCTTCGATATAAAGACTACAATGTCCCTTGAGCTTAGTAACATTACTAGGTCTAATTGAAAGATCGGAGTTTTATATGAATGAATCATCAAATACTGTAGGTAATAGTATTCC
>CAZKGG010000130.1:0-1714 GCA_964552385.1 uncultured Candidatus Saccharibacteria bacterium | reverse complement strand
ATTCTAATGCATTCATGGCAGAACAAGCATTAAATATTGCTTATTTATTTGCTATCGGAAAATTTGGAGAACAAATCTCAGCATTAGATAACGCGGTAACAGATGCTAAACCAAAAGATGATGGCAAAAACGGAGACAACAATACTTCTACCACAGAATAACTGGAAGAAGGTATTACCTCACATACAGCTTGCGGGTGAAAACGGATCGATAAACCCACATGATCTCGGAGACGATTATTCTTTCTGGGAAAAATTGGGAATTTTTGAGAAGTCTGCGACTGGAGAACTCTCCGAAATTGGTAAAGCAGTATTCGAATCCATATACATCCGTCGTGATGGTAAGGAAACAGAAGTGCTCAAGCACTTACTTTTAACTTTTCCCCCGACCATAGCTTTACAACAATATCTATGGGGAGTACCAGAAGCAAGTGTTGATCAAGCACTTACTGTTCTAAAAACAACAGGGTTTTGGTTTTATGAATCGAAAGAGCCACTGACACATTTTCTCGATTTCTTAAACTATGCCGGTATCATTACTTACAACAAGAAAACTAGAGCAGTAAAAATACTTATTTCCCCTGATACATCACGAGTTCCGCGTAACGTATTTATTGACCCATCACGACCGTTCTCAAATATTCTTTGGATAAAACGAGTACTCGGAGAATGCGAGGGGTCAATTTTTTGGCTCGATAAACATTTTCAGAAAGAAGGGTTGGAGTGGCTATGGAGTATTGCAGATGCAGAGAAAATTACAGAAATTCGTATACTCTCTTTAGACATGGGAGATGCCAATTTAGGTAGCGACGCACGAAAATATTTTAAACGTTTTAAGCAAGAAATGGAAAATAAGGGAATCAAAACATCATGGGCTACGATAGATAGTAAACAAATCCGAGACGCGCATGATCGTTGGATTCTTGATGGAGTCGGCTATGTGAGGAATGTGCCAAATGTGAATGCAATCTCTTCTGGCCAACGTTCGGAGATGAACTTGTCGGAAAACTATGATGAAGCGCACAAGGTGTTTGAAGAATACTGGTCAAAAGCTACCGAGATTTAAAAACTTGTTAGCTTTACAACTACCTTGTTATCGATTACCTTTTGCTCGATTGTGGGTTTTACATAACATCTCACAATTCTTTACATTAGTCGCACCACCCTTACTCCAAGCGGCAACATGATCAGCATCCATATCAGAAAGACTCCAGATCTTATCTTTATTTGCATCGTGACCTATTGCACAGTGTGAACAATTAGAAACACCTTTTTTCTTGGCAACATTAGTTTGAGCTTCGTAAACTGATCGCTTAGTTGGATCGTCAAACACTCTGACTTCCAGTAATTTTGTATCAACCTCACCACCTAAGATATATTCAAAAATTCCTCGACGATTCTTAACAAAGCCATCGCCATAGAGTCTTTTTACTAAAGCAGACACGGTAGTCGGATTGTATTTTTTCTTATGGTAAGTTTCGTAAAGTCTATTCCACTCAAGGCCTTTCATCTCGCTTTCAACTTCAGTAAATGTAGTTGAAATCCAATCAATAACAATTTCGAAATGCTTTTTTAGCTCGGTAATGTTTTTGTCGTTGCGATGCTTGCTCATGTAACTATCGATATCACCACCAGAAACCCAATCTAAGGCTCGTTCCAAATATGCCTGGCGTTTAATATCACCTGCAATGTAGGCACTCCATTTCTGGACGTTA
>CAZKGG010000129.1:0-1728 GCA_964552385.1 uncultured Candidatus Saccharibacteria bacterium | reverse complement strand
CATGCAAATCACAAAGAACATTATCAAATATTCGATTTTAACAGGTTTATTTTTAATTCCATTTATTCCATTTATCGTACCAAGTGCAATGTTTTTCCCATTTATAACAGGGAAAGGTTTTGCATTTAGAATTCTCACTGAGATTATATTTGGTCTCTTTGTGATACTAGCTTTCTGGGAAAAGGAATACCGACCAAAATTATCTTGGATTACAAAAGCTGTACTAGTATTTACTGGCGTAGTGTTAGTTGCAGACTTGGCAGGTGTGAATGTTGGTAAGAGTATTTGGAGTAACTATGAGAGAATGGAGGGTTTTGTTCTTATAGCACATCTCGCTATGTACTACATTGTTGCTTCATCTGTGTTTAATACAAAACAAAAGTGGTTTAATTTCTTTAGTGTATCAATTTTATCAAGTGTTCTAATGTCCATTTACGCGTCTTTACAGTTGTATTGTAGTGTTCCAGGTAGATGTGATGCGGGTTCTTTTGTGATAAATCAAGGTGGTACTAGAGTTGATGGTACTTTTGGAAATGCAACATATTTTGCTATCTATTTAGTTTTTCATATATTTTTATGTATATATTTCGCAATCGATTCTTCTAAACAAAAGTGGCAGAGATGGGCTTATTTGTTTGTAGCATTGTTCAATGCTTACATCCTTTACTTTACAGCTACTAGAGGAGCAATACTTGGACTTATTGGTGGTCTAATATTAAGTGGTCTAGCAATTATCCTATTAGATAGAGAAAAAACTAAACAAAAGAAGATATCATATTACGTAATAGGTTTTATTGCGCTTATTATAGTAGGCTTCATTCCATTGAGGAGTACTGATTTTGTAAAAAACAGTCCAGTACTAAGTAGATTTTCTAGTTTAGGATTTTCAGAAATAAAAACACAAGGTAGATATTTTGTTTGGCCAATGGCAATTAAAGGATTCAAGGAGCATCCAATACTTGGATGGGGACAAGAGAATTTTAATTTCGTGTTCAACAAGAACTATGACAAGAGAATGTATAATCAGGAACAATGGTTTGATAGGACACATGATATATTCCTTGATTGGTTAATAGCTGGTGGTTTACTTGGACTGCTTTCATATCTTGGTCTATATGCTGCGCTTCTGTATTACGTATTAAGAAAAGAAAGTAGTCTTACAGTGCCTGAAAAAGCGATTATGTTAGGACTTGTATCTGCATATACATTCCATAATATATTCGTATTTGATAACTTAATCAGTTATATAATGTTTTTCTCAATTCTTGGGTTTGTGCATTCAACATTGGGAGTTAAAGAAGGTGAGCCTGTGTCATCAAAGTTTTACACAAAAGTATTTTCTGCTGATGCAATAAATTACATTGTAATGCCTGTTGCAATAATTGGTACAGTCCTAACTGTCTATTTTGTGAATGTCCCTGCAATACTTGCAAATCAAACACTAATCCAAGCAATGTCACCACATGAGGAAAAGGATGGTGGTATTATGAAAAATCTTTCATTGTTTAAAGATGTTTACTCATATGATTCTTTTGGAAATACTGAGGCAACAGAACAACTAGTTCAAATTGCAACACAGATATATGGATCAAATGTGCCTCTAGAAATAAAAACTCAGTTCTATGATTTAGCAAAAGAAAAGATAGAGAAAAAACTAATAGAAACTCCAAACGATGCACGCTACCTAGTATTTGCTGGAAGCTTCTATAATAGATTTGGTCAATTTGA
>CAZKGG010000128.1:0-1730 GCA_964552385.1 uncultured Candidatus Saccharibacteria bacterium | reverse complement strand
AAAAAACTAATTACACTTTTATCATTAATTACCTTAACAGTTTCAATTCCGTCTTGCGGAGGTAAAGACACAAAACAAAATATTGAAGCACCTGCCGGAATGGTTGCTTTAGATTTAAGTAAATATGGAAAACAATTTTCTATTTTTGTGCCAGATACAACTGCTGCAAAATTAGAAATCACTGAACAAAGCTGGGGAGCATTAGAAATTAAAGTTGGAAAAAATTTCCATATATCTGTAACAGAGGATCCGGGAGATATGGAATTAAGAAAAAGTGATATCAAATCTAATGATGTTAATATTTTCAAATCTTTCATTGTTGATGAACCATTAACAATCATGTGGGAAAGTGCTATTACTCAACCTGAGTATCACTTTTATTCTATTCAGAAAGTTGGGAAAAATACTTACGTATTTGAAGATGTTGTTCCAGCTGATGGTCAGCCATTAGGAAAAGATGCAATTCAAAAAATGTTAGATTCTGCTAAGCAAATTATTGCAAAAGAAAATGCAGAAGCTTAGTAATAAACATTTCTAAATATCAAGCCCCCATCTGAATTACAGATGAGGGCTTTTTTTATTGAGACAAATTATTTTAATTTAAATGAAACAGGCATATTAAATCTAACTTTAACTGGATGACCTGCATTTCTTCCGGCTTTTTTCCAACGAGGCATTTTATTAATTACTCTTACAACTTCTTCATCACATCCATAACCAATTCCTTTAACCACTTTTACATTTTCTACATTCCCCACTTCGTTTACCACAAATGAAACATATACAATACCTTCTTTTCCAATTTCTCTAGCTACTGGTGGATACACGACATTTTGTCCAATAAATCTCATTAAGCCTTGAACACCACCTTCAAATTCTGGCATTTCTTCTGCAAAAACCACTACATCTACTGGAGTTGTTGCAGGTGGTGTATTATTTTCAATATGTAATGTTGTTACAGTTCCGGGATCCGTACTTTTTGGATCTGTTCCGGTAGATGTTTCGTCTCCAACTCCACTTACAGGATTATCTAAATTAACGGAATTAGTTTCAATAGCATTATTATTAATTACAGTTCCGATAGTTCCTTTGGGAGCAGCAGCCGCTTCTGTAGTTTTTTGTTCTGGCTCAGTGATTGGAGTCAAATCAACTTTTGTGGTGTATTCCATAGGAGTTAATTTTGGGTCTTCAAAAGCAATTGGCTTTTCCACTTCCGAATGGCTGTTCATTCTGTTATTAATAACCACTGATCCAAATAATAATGTAAGAGCAGAAGTTAAAAATAGTAACGATTTTTTTAAAGTATCGTTGTAACTTGTTCTGATAACATAAGCACCATAATTTTTGTTTCTGTTCTCAAAAATTACATCATTAAGCTTATTTGCGTTATTTCCTAAAATATTCATAACATTTTTTTTTAGAGGGTTTATACTTTTTTAGTTTCAAACTTCTCTTTGTCGCGATTAAGATGTGTTTGCTGATGTAAAATTATTTCCAATTAAAATAAAAAACCACATCCTTTTGGGATGTGGTGAGTTTGAATTGGTAAGTGGTAAGTTTTTACCTAAAAATGGAATTATTGCTTTGTGTAAATTGCACTACATGGATCTGCTGGACTTGCACCTATGGTATTTGTATAATTAAGGGAGATATTTGTTGCGCTGGTAAGTGTGCCAGTACCTTGAGTAAACCCAACTGTACCTAGTTGTTGATATGGAATAGTAATAATT
>CAZKGG010000127.1:1496-1730 GCA_964552385.1 uncultured Candidatus Saccharibacteria bacterium | reverse complement strand
TTTTGGACAAGCATCTTTTCCAACCGTTTTAAACAGTCTTGTATTAGGTTTGTCAATGTAGACATAAATAGCATCTCCAGAAGGATTGTTGACAGTGAAAGTGGCTGTGTATGTCGCTGGGTTCATGTTCTTTGAGTCAATAGGGACATCCACAAACGAAACATCATAGTCTCTTCTAGCAGTGACCCAATCCGAAGAGTCAAAGTTGGTGTAGTAATCTTCAGGGGACAAAAA
>CAZKGG010000127.1:0-1486 GCA_964552385.1 uncultured Candidatus Saccharibacteria bacterium | reverse complement strand
GGATTTATCACCCCAAGGATTCCCTGTCCAATCATCGTCTTTTCTCCATGGATTGAAGCATTTCACTAACTTTACATTTCTCCCGTTGCTTAAATTGAGATCAAAAGTCTTCAAAACGGCATATGCATGATTTCCAGCTAAATTGGTGGTTGAGGACGTTCCGGCTCCAACAGGGTAGCCTTTACTGGTTTTTGCGGTGATCAAGTCAAACAATGTAGCTGCAGTGTAGCTGCTGTGCTCTACAGTGTAGATTGGAGCTTGTGTGATTCCGTGCCAGAACTCAGTATGCTATTTGATTAGAGAATAAAGGGACTTAATAGAAATAAATACCCAGCCAGATTCAACAGCCATATAGCTTCCGTGGATCTTAGCCCAAGCTTTTTCTAGAATCGGAGCCCAGAACTCTCCATCACTAGAGTTCTGTGCAAAAGCCATTCCTCTAGCATCTCCAGGGACCCAATCATCAACTGCGACGAATCTGGGCTTTCCGTTGATCAGCCATCTTGTTACGTAGACATGGTTGGCGTTGTCTTGAGGAGTGTTGAAAGCTTCTCTCACGAAGTCTCCGTTTGCGGAGTTTGCTAATGCTGCGAGACCTGCGAGCAAGTAGCAGTCTCCTAATGCTCTTTGAACAACACTTGTTGGTTTTAATGGGCCTGGGAGAAAGATTTGGAAGTTTTTGGTGGCATCATGCATTTCTAAAAGAATTTTAGATCAAATATTGTGGTTTAGGACTTATCCATGTCTTTGGCTTGTTTCCATAGGTAGCCTTATCACCTGCTCCTATTGTTGATTCATTGAACCTTGAGAACAAAAAGTCGTCTCCAGGGTAGTTTTCCGGAGAGATGTTTGCTAATAAGTCGAGTTTGTTGAAAATGTTGTCACACATGTCTCTTGGATCATCTCTGATCTTGCTGCCGCCTTTAAATTGTTTTATTTTTAGTATAGAAAAAATAATGAAGAGAATTACTTCTTGTTTCACATTTGGGGCCACTGTATTCTGGAGTACAATAACAAACACTCTTGTAGAGAAAACCATGGTTGCTACATTCGGCATCGAGCCTTCTGAATAAAGGAAGGAGCCTTAGAGGATCAAACGATAATGTAACGCAAAAAAGGGTGAATAAAAAGAAGATTTTTGACATTTTGTTTAAAAGAATGAAAAAAAATATTATTTTTTATTTTGGAAAATCGGACTTAAATAAGTTTTAAATTTTGGAACAAATTTTGATGAGTTGATTGATTCTAATTAACAAACTAACTGCAAGGTTTTTCGTCACTTTTTTCTAAATTAAATAAAAATATCTAAGGAAAAAAATAATTTCTTTCTTAAAATTTATACATTTTGTGTTTATAATATTAGTTAATAAAAAAAAATGGAAAATATTTCAACTTCTGTTGAAATTGGATGGATTGCGATATTATTTGGCCTTCTTTCCTTGTTTTCTGCTTTATTAGTCATCCTCACATATGCTTTCAGCAAATC
>CAZKGG010000126.1:423-1781 GCA_964552385.1 uncultured Candidatus Saccharibacteria bacterium | reverse complement strand
TACCTTTTCAGGAGTTAATTCATACTCAAAATTTGCCTTTTTGTTAAAAACTTTATTAGAATTTGTTACGTTAGCTTTCATATCATGAATTATACAGCATGAACCTAATTGATTTAATTTTTCCAAAAAAATGCTTGGAATGTGGTAGGGAAGGTGGATATATTTGTTCTGGCTGTGTTGCAAACGTTTTAGATGGATCATTTGATGAAAACAATTTTGCTGTATTTAAATACAGGGGAGTAATTAGAAAGGCAATTGTTTCATTGAAGTACAAGTTTGCATATGATATTTGTGACGAAATTGTTGACGCTTGTGTTAGTCGTTTGAAATCATCTAAATTTCATGAAGTATTACTTGTACCAATCCCTCTGTATTGGAGGAGAGAAAACTTCAGGGGTTTTAACCAATCAGAAATAATTGGACAAAAAATTGCAGAAAAAATGAGATGGGAGTTTGTTTCTGACTTTTTAATTCGAAACAAAAATACACACCCACAGGTAGGTTTAAAAGGTCTTACTCGTCGTGCCAACCTCTGCGGTGTTTTCAGTGTTAATCCTAGCTATGTACTAGGTACTAAGTACTCTATACTGCTCTTTGATGATGTTTATACAACTGGATCTACAATTAAAGAAGCTAAAAAGGTATTAAAAGAGTTTGGGTTTAAGAAAATTTATAGTTTAACGATTGCTAGGTGAATATCTTTTGGAGATTATTTGAAGTACTAATATCAAAAGAAATGCAGTAAACGACATCATTGGAATTGTAATATAGCCAAATGTCATTACAAAGACTTTAGCACATCCAACAGAATAACCTGTAGCCACACATGTTGATGGTAGCCATCCCAGCTGTGTCAGATAGTGATATCCTGCAAGAAGTGTTCCCATCACAGATATTGGTAATACATATCTGGATATGTATTTATCTTTTATCCTGAGAGCTATGAACATAATTATTGTCAGTGGATACATTAAAATTCTTTGAAACCAACAATACTTACAAGGTTCAAATCCTGCAATTTCAGAGTAGTAAAGACTACCAAGTGTAGCAACCAAGGCCATAATAAATGTATATTTATCTGCAATCTTGGCAAATACTTTGAGTATTTTAGATTTCCTATTTTTATCAGTAATAAGTAACAAGATCAAAAATAAAATCTCTACTTGGGCAAAAACTGTTAGTCCTGACAAAATTTGAGTCATTATCATGGTAGTTTACAAGTTGTTTTTTCTGCTAATTTTTCAAATGTTAGTTCACCATTTTCTTTAGATCCATCACTAAAGACCCAAGTAGGGTAGCTTTCAATTTCTGCTTCAGTACAAACTGCAAGTTGGTTGTTTCCATCAGGGGTTGAACAT
>CAZKGG010000126.1:0-413 GCA_964552385.1 uncultured Candidatus Saccharibacteria bacterium | reverse complement strand
GCAGATTTCCCAAATACATTTTTTTGATTTCTACAATGTGGACACCAGAATGCACCATAGAATTTGGCACCTTTTTCTCCTAAACAACTTGCAAAACCATCATATTTACCAGGTGTATTGCTGTTTTTAACAAGTAAAACTGAACCTGCAATTATAATCGTTGCTGAAGAAAGTATTATGAGTAATGTCTTTTTATTCAAAGGCATGAATTATTGTAACACAACATGATTAAATTGTGCGGAAGATACAGGGGTCGAACCTGTTAGGGATTACTCCCACGGGATTTCAAGTCCCGCGCATTACCGTCCTGCCCATCTTCCAGAACTTGCGTATTATAGCATTCAGTGATACTGAATCTCATGT
Organism: uncultured Candidatus Saccharibacteria bacterium; assembly: GCA_964552385.1. Taxonomy (GTDB): domain Bacteria; phylum Patescibacteriota; class Minisyncoccia; order Phycocordibacterales; family DATDWN01; genus C7867-006. The sequence continues at coordinate 50 of CAZKGG010000126.1, read as the reverse complement.
CAAAATGATGCGGAGGAGGTGAGATTTGAACTCACGAGCCCTTGCGGGCG
>CAZKGG010000125.1:0-1784 GCA_964552385.1 uncultured Candidatus Saccharibacteria bacterium | reverse complement strand
CAGCCAATTTAGAAAACAATTATTTCTCTTTATAACAACAAGTTCCAAAACACTCTAAAAAACATAAACCAATTTGAGCTTTGGAACTATGTATAATAGTAGAGTGCTGAAAAGGATATTTTATATACTTCTTGCATTAATTATTTTAATACTAACGTCCAAATATGGTTACGAGGCCTATATTCTAATAAAATACCCAGAACCCGAAACTTATTATGAAGATTTTAAGGCTCACACAAAATATTGTAATCAACAAATATCTTGTATTGGCTCACTAGTCTGTGAGTTTGAACTCCAAGACTGTACATCTGGATGTATTAAGACATGTTCAAATAAATCAGGTGCGACTAAGGGCCTATCTAGATATGGTAGTAAACGTTCCAGATAAATCCCTGCTCCCCAGCCATAAATACAGTATAATCCACCACATATGAAACTAATGAATTCCACTGAAGTTACAGAAGGCATAAGTTATTCTGCTGGATACACTCACTGATGTTCAGTCATGATAGTTCAGGGATAACAGAAGTTGTACCCGAAAAGAAAAAATTGTGGTGGAATAAAGCGGCATTTAAAACTATTGACTTCGTGTTAAACCCCAGTGAAAATTAAAGCAATGAGATCTCAAGGTAATTCAAGTTTAGTATTAATCATTTCAACACTTTTGCTATCCGTAATCGTGATATTATCGTTTCAGCTTTATAAACAAAATAAGGTGGGTGTGTCAGAGCCTGAAAACAACGGGCAGAAGACTATGTGTATGGAAGATAGGTACACAAACAATCCGGCAGACTTTCTTGAGACATATACAGTTATGCCAGGCGATTCGCTCTTAACAATTGCCAGTGATAAACTGGGTGATGTCTCAAGAGTAGGTGAACTTATAACTCTAAACAATGGTACGTATCCAGACTTATCGATTGAGAAGCCTTTTATCGAGGTTGGCTGGAAGTTATATCTACCTCCAAATAGCACTGACTCAACAAGTGGACACCTCAACCAAGTTGCAGGTTGGATATCAAATATCAGACAGACCAGCCCAAATCAAATTTTCGAGGTGAGTAGTAACAATGAAAAAAACTATTATGCTACGGTGACACTTAGCGAACAAACGAGGCTTCCTGACGGGTACATTCCAACCGTGGGTGACTGCGTAAAAGTTGTGGAAGACGAACAGAACGGAACTGCTTACACACTTACACTGCAACAATAGATCTGAATAACGTTATGTATTCGAGGAGTCATTTTTAGACTTCAAATCAAGCGCATCTTGCAAAATGTTTTGAATAACAACAGCAGAAGCTGCTATCACTAGAGAAACAAAAATCGCAAACAAACCAATAGCAACACCGCCGGCAATATCATCCTCACTGCGGCGAATTATAAAAAAATAAGCTTCCGCTCCCAAGATAAACCACACTAGAGCAGTTGAACAGTATTTTATTGTCTGAACTGCCTTTACAGCAATGTCTGAAAAAATCGTGTTTTTATCTGCATAAGACAAAAGCAGGAAAGCTTGATATAACAACACGAAAAACGGTATTGATGCTATATACACATATGCTAGGAACGGGTCTCGGAAGTAGATGGTAACAAAATCGGCGTTTACATTTCTTCCCTCAACTTGAGGCTCCCACAACAGGCCAATAAGCACGACAAGGGCCAGCCAATGGCCAACGGGAACACCGCCAAGCCGCTGTTCCTTGAGCACGTCCGGAAGGATTTTGTCTATCAGCAGGTCTGTGTCGACATTTATAGCGAGTACATCCTCGACCGTTTCGGCA
>CAZKGG010000124.1:0-1797 GCA_964552385.1 uncultured Candidatus Saccharibacteria bacterium | reverse complement strand
CTTGAATGGTGTACATCTTCTGAAAATGCAGTTCATTCCTACGAAACTGGACTAAAAAAATCCAGTATTAAGTATGCGGTAACGTGTAAAACACTTGACATTACTACTTTAGGCTGTGATGCTATGGAAAAAGAACTTCGTAATAGGGGTTACGAGAAAGCAAGTGCATCTAGTATATGGAGAGTTATAAACAGTGGCGGTACACATTTAGATTTAGAGTTTGAGGGTAATAAATTTGAAGAATGGATGCGGAGTCCTATTTCACAGATGAATTTAGTGGACATAATTGAACTTTTATGTGACTGGACGGCATCAACTAAAAGAACTAAAGATGGAAATATACGTGAAAGCTTAATTCTAAATGCTGAAAGATTTCACATTGAACCACAACTGCTTTCTATACTGGAAAATTCTATTGACCTAATTGAAGATGTCGAATGAAGTTGAAGAGTGGGAGAAAGCAGTCACAGAATCTTTAGTTAAAAATGTTCGTGAGAAAATGAACAATTTAATTAATCAGATGGCTAGATATGGTGTATTAGACGATGACACCATTCAACAAATCGCAAAAGATATAGTTGATGAGGTGCTTGCAGAGTCACCACCAAAACCTATTGTACCAGATAACGCACTTGTAAAATACTTGGAGAAATAATGGCTACCACACAATCTACTATCACCGAATGGTTTGAATCGGGTATAGAAAATGAGCACAAATGGATGCTAGTTGTTTGTGACACGTTTGATTATGTAGATTATCCTGTCTATGCGGATTCTGTTGCTGAGTTAGATTCAAAGTACGAGCGAAACAATGGAGTAGATATGCAACGGGTAATGGAGGTCTACGACCTGTCCCTAGACCTAGCAAGCCAGATAAATATATTAACAAGAGAATCACATCCAGAAATTTTAGAGTTGGTCACGAAAAATGCTGATTGGTACGACCAAAGCAAAAACGACCACAGACGTGGTAGTAACTTCTTCTGCCAGAATATCTATAAGATAGACGAAAAGTATTTTCCAGAAATTGATAGAGAGTTTGATGGATTTTGGGAAACTAATACTTTTGTCTTTGATGCTGAGTTCGGTTTTGACCGCTCAGAGATTAGAACTTTAACTAGAGTAGAACAGAAAACTAAAATGGTTGAAGTAAAAACTTGGGAAGCTATTCAATAACACCATATAATAATTTATCCTCTTTTTAATATGACTAGTAACAAAGAAATTAATCTGAAAAATATCAGTAAAAATAAAACTGGCGTAAGAGGAGTTGAAAAAACAGGCAATAGATACAGAGCCACTATCAGTATAAGTGGTAAAAAATGTACACTTAGGCTCGTTTAGCACAGTTGAGGAGGCTTCAACTGCTTATGAACTAGCCGCAGAAAATAGAGGATTTTATTTTTACCCTTCGAAATATTATATAAATTCTGAACAGTTTATTAATGTAACCAAAGCTGAAACTGCATACATTTTGGGTCTTATTTGGGCAGATGGTCATTTAATCTATAAAAAAATAAAAGGTACTAAAAAAACCAGTAGGTGTAACAATAACTCTTAATGAAACTGATATGGCAGAACTACTTCCTGTTTTTAAGGTTTTAGGAAACTGGTCTATAATTACACGAAAAAGAAAAGATGCTAAACAAAGAACTATTACAACTGTTAGTTATTACTCTGTAAAAATTGGAAGTATTTTATTTGACTATGGTTATATGGATAAATCATATATTTCTGCAAGTAAAGTGTTGTCTGCTATACCAGATAATTTAAGACACTATTGGTGGAGAGGTTATT
>CAZKGG010000123.1:0-1823 GCA_964552385.1 uncultured Candidatus Saccharibacteria bacterium | reverse complement strand
TTAAACTTTACTGATTCTGGTTCATTTGATAAAACCATAGTAGAGGCAGCAGCTTGTGGTGCAATACCACTAGTTTCAAATTCTTCACTAAAGGGAATGTTGCCAGATTTGTGTATTATTGAACCAGATAAAAAATCCATAGCCGAATCTATACAGAAACTCCTTGTGCCTCATAATAGAATAGAAGCTCAAAAGGAGCTTGAGCCATTTGTTGTTTCTCAAAGTCTTTCCGGTTTGATAAGCAAGATATTTATTGAGATTAAGTAATATGTATCCCGTAAGAGATTTATTGGTTAATTGGTGAGTATTATGAAAATTTACAATTTTGTGGTATTTTTTAATCGAATAATTAAGTAAATACGGAAACTAAAGGTTTCCTATCTCAAACGGGATGTATAAGAATAAAAAAGTCAGTGTTGTATTTGGTACATATAATGAGGCAAACTCTATTAGACAAGTAATAGATGGATTTTATGCAACAGGATTTGTTGATGAAGTCATAGCTGTGGACAATAATGCTTTAGGTAACACTAAAGAAGAAATATCTAAGACAAAAGCAATAAGAGTTTTAGAAAATAAGCAGGGATACGGCCATGCATATATGAGAGCGCTTAAAGAGGCAACAGGCGATCTCATAGTTATGACAGAAGTTGATGGAACATTTGAGCCAAATGATATACATAAATTTTTACTGTATAGTGATGACTATCCAGTAGTTCTGGGGACTAGAACATCAAGAGCTGCCATATGGTCTGGAGCATTTATGCCGTGGTCCGTGCGGTTTGGAAACTGGGCAGTAGCAAAAGTTTTAGAGGTTTTACATAATGGTCCAACACTTACTGATGTTGGCTGTACATACAGGCTTTTAAATAGGAAGTCTTTAGAAGATATAAAAAAATATTTTCATATGTCACACGGAGACGGTAAGTTTTCTCCAGAGATGATGATATGGCTAATAAGAAAAGAAAAAAAAGTTATTGAGATTCCTGTAATGTACAAACCTAGGGTTGGAGAGTCTGGTTACACTGGTAGTGTTTGGAAAGCAGCCAAACTTGGTTTCAAGATGTTACCGATGATTATAAAGTATAGATTTGTAAAACTTTAAAATAAAATGACTGATCCATATTATAAATCCAGATATGTTTGGAATGATGATAGAGTTATTGTGTGGAAAGAAATTGTTTCTTATCTTTCAAAATTTATACCAAAAGATGGGACTGTCTTGGATATTGGTGCCGGATATTGTGATTTTATTAATAATGTTAAATCAAAAGTTAGAATCGCACTAGATTATTCACCAGATTTTAAAGAGTATGCAAAAGATGGGATAAAAACAATTCAGTCGTCAGTTACTGATATGAGAGATGTTGCCAGTGATACAGTTGATGTTGTTTTTGCGAGCAACTTGTTTGAGCATCTATCCGATGAAGATTTATCAAAAACTGTTGGAGAAGTAAAAAGAGTGCTAAAAACAGGAGGCAGACTTATATTAATGCAGCCAAACTACAGACTGTCGTACAAAACATATTTTGATGATCCTACACACAAAAAAGTTTTTTCTGATATTTCCCTGAGAGCATTTTTGGTGAGTTTTGGTTTTGAGATTGAATTATCAAAGCCAAGATTTCTACCTTTTTCTTTAAAATCTAGACCATCTATTATTCCAGTTTTGCCTATTATTATTAGAGCCTACCTCCATTCACCAATAAAGCCTTTAGCAGGTCAAATGCTTTTTGTTGCAAAGAAATAATAAAATTAGATATTGTTTCGATAAAAAAACAAGAGTATCTAAAATCCCGCTATTTTGTTAATATTTTTCGATA
>CAZKGG010000122.1:0-1828 GCA_964552385.1 uncultured Candidatus Saccharibacteria bacterium | reverse complement strand
TGCCTGTTACAATTCCTAACGCCCAGTCAGCATTGCACAAAAGAGTAGTATGTGGAATGTTATAAACCTTGTCTATAATACCTTTGTCAAAATCATTTGCGTGGATATCAAAAACAAAATCTCGGTTATTATTCCAAGTTATTTGTTCTGCAGTATAGCACTCATCCCCTTCCAGGATACATACTTGCCCATTCTCTTTTACATTTTTACCCAAATCCAACCTAATCACAGGCGTAAACACATTTTTAAAAACCCTATTAAGGTATGATACTTTTTTGATCTTAGTGTTTTTTACAACTATCTCTCTGATATCTCTGTGTGTTTTTACATTTAGAATTGATTCTGGTAATATAAACGAAATCACTCCATCCGCGCTTAATAAGTCGATACTCTTTTTTAAAAAATATGAAAAAGATTCAAAGGAGGTTATTTGAGGAAAATCTACTTTTAGACGCTCAATATCTGTTGTTGAGAAATGAACTCCCCATGGAGGATTTGTTACTATAACATCAAAATCTCTGATATTCTCATCATTTAAGCTAAACAAGTCATAATGCCCAATTTCCAAGAGTGTGTTTTTACAAACAATATTTGGGCTAAAGTCTATGGTTTTATACTTAATAAGCAGATTTATTCTAGCAATCCTCACAGCTATTTCGTCTATATCGACTCCATAGATATTTTTTGGATTATCAATGATGTCGGCAAAAGACAATAAAAATTGTCCAGTTCCACAACACGGATCAAGAACTTTGGAATCATTTTTTACATGATCCTTAACCATCTCATTAACAATAACTTCAGGAGTTAGTATGAGCCATTTTGTGATTTTTTTCCTTCTAACAATAAGGACTGGTAAATAAAGCCTAAGATATCACGTTGGGCAGGAAGTGGGCAGAAGAGTAAAAAGGAGTATGATGACTTTATTTCACCTGCTCTTATTTCATTTAACCATGATAGTATCTCTTCCTTAATTTGCTTATTCCTGAAAAAGATATTTTGACTATAAGTTAGATCTTGAATACAACTAATATTTACAACATCCTCTTTTTGCAAGAGATTTAATGATAGGAGCAAAAGCGCAGTTAGAACATCAACTTTATTTTCTACAATAAAATTAGTGATTTGTGTTATATCGTCCATGCCAGTTCCTGCTTGAAAATATTCATCTGGAGTAAAAGTTCTTTCTGCCTTTGATTTATTTGCTCGCCCGTTCAACCTTTCAAGATTACCCTCTTCAATACTCCTTTTATATTTTTGTATTTCGTTCAAATAAAAACCATATCCATTATCACTCAACGTCTTTAGGTCTCCACACTTAACCCAATTACGAACTGTTGCAGTAGATACCCCCAGTAAGCCAGCCGCTCTCTCAATATCTAAAATTTCCTCTGGATTCATAACTGTAAGCATGTTTGGCATATTTGTACTTAAATTATTACTAAAATATAGATTATGTGTTCATCCAATAGAGGCTCGTATTTCTGTTTTGCTTTTGGTTAGGCAATTCGCTTAGCTCAAGCCAAAATATTAGATGCTTACTTCTTACAGTTACAATTTCTTAGAGTTCAAGAATGAATCTAATGATTGTTTACTAATTCTGTGTTGTTTCCCAGCCTTCACAGATCTTAGCTTCCCACTTTGTACCCATCTGTACACAGTTAAATAAGCTACTTTGAGCATCTTGGCCACTTCCTCAATTGAATAAAACTGTTCTTCCATAGTATTTATCATTGTTTAACACAATGATTATACCTATTTTTGGTATTCTGGCGATGTTTTAATGATGATTGCATTGTCCATAGTGTATAAATATTAGAATTAAATA
>CAZKGG010000121.1:0-1847 GCA_964552385.1 uncultured Candidatus Saccharibacteria bacterium | reverse complement strand
AGAAATCATTGCAATACGAGTAGTTGCGCCGATCAAAGTAAATGGCGGTAGTTCAAGTTGTATTGTTCTTGCACTCGGACCTTTACCAATAATAATATCGAGTGATCCTGACTCCATAGCAGGGTATAAAACCTCCTCAATAGTTTTATTTAGTCTATGTATCTCGTCTATAAAAAGTATGTCGCCTGCAGATAGGTTTGTGAGAATCGAAGCAAGGTCACCAACCTTCTCTATTGCTGGTCCACTAGTCACTTTCATCTGTGCATTTATTTCTTTTGCTATAAGGTGAGCAAGAGTTGTTTTACCTAAACCAGGTGATCCGTAAAATAGTATGTGCTCTGGTGGGTGATTGCGTTCTTTTGCTGCAGTTAGAAGTATTTGAAGATTCTTTTTAATGTTGGATTGACCAATATAATCATCCCATCGACTAGGTCGGAGTGTTGTATCAAGAAACAGTGCGTCAGACTCAATATTTTCTTCTGTTTTTCTCTTTCCCTTTGTATCCATAGAGGTAATTATACTATAAAGTCAGTGTTAACAAGGCTATTGACAATAAAATTTTTGTATGCTAAACTACCATTCTCAATAGTATTCGTTGAAAAAGGTTGTTTCTAGAGTCACATTCATGTGACTTTTTAACTCCAAAATATAAATCTCTAAGCAACTAAGCGTTTTGCGTTTACGAGTGTTCCTGCGAGGACGATTTGGTTATTACCTTGTGTAATATCTGCGTCTATCCTTTGCGAAATACTTAGCTTTTGGTATCGATTATTAAAAGTGTTGCTTAGAGATTTATGCTTTGGAGTTTTTTGTTACTCCTAACAATAATTATCCATACGAGGGTGTCTTTAGCAAGTGTATAACTAACTGAGCCACAAAACACATAGTTATAGCAATGTTGCTTTTTTAAAAATTACTCTTTTTCTATATCAATGATTCTTCGGAGTTCATCTAGAGTTGTAATTCCAGATAAAACTTTCAATATTCCATCTTGTCTCAAGTTTAAAAGACCTTGTTTCTCTGCTACTTTTTTAATCTCTCGTTCACTGGAGTTCTCTCTTACAACTAGCTCGATATCGTAATCCATTTTTATAGCTTCATGTATACCGATTCTACCTTTGAAACCAGTCATATTACATTTTTCACATCCTATTGATTGATATATGTGTGTTCTATCAATATCCTTTAAATAGTTTTCATCTGATATAGTTTTTATTATATCGTCTATTACTTTTTTATCAGGATCCTCTAAGTCAATTTGCTTTTTACAATCAGGACATAGTTTTCTAACGAGTCTCTGAGCCATTGCTAGATTTATTGCAGAAGAAATAACTTTGGAGTCCACTCCAAGGTCTATTAAGCGTGGGAAAGTTCCTGCCGCATTGTTTGTGTGTAGGGTAGAGAACACGAGGTGCCCAGTTAGAGCAGAGTTTATTGCAATTTCAGCAGTTTCATCATCGCGAATTTCACCAACCATTATCACGTCTGGATCTTGGCGGAGAGCTGACCTAAGCCCCTCTGCAAATCCGTAGTTTTTCTTTTCATCTGTTTGAGTTTGAACAATTCCAGGTAGGTGGTACTCGATAGGGTTTTCAATAGTTATTATTTTTACCTCAGGTGTGTGTATTTTTTTTAACAGCGCATACAAAGTCGTAGTTTTTCCAGAACCTGTTGGTCCTGTTATAAGCATCATTCCATTTGGCTTTGTTACTTCATGGAGTATTGTTTCGAGTAGTTTTGGATGAATACCTAGGTCGCTAAGTGGCACTGAGATTGATTTTGGATTGAGAACACGGAGCACAACAGAGTCGTTATAAGCGCCTGGTAGTAGGGAAGTTCTTATTTCA
>CAZKGG010000120.1:0-1860 GCA_964552385.1 uncultured Candidatus Saccharibacteria bacterium | reverse complement strand
ATTAATCCTTGGATTCTTTAAAACTTTGATTCTTTGAATTTGGAATTTTTTGCTAGTTTATTCGGATATGAGATAATGGTTTTATGACTACCGAACCAATTTACGTATTAAAAGCAGACGGAACAAAAGAACCATTTGATGAAAAGAAACTTGAGTTTTCTTTGAAACGAGCCGGAGCATCTACAAAAGCTACTAGAGATATTATTGCTCATGTCTATGGTCATTTAAAGCAGGATATAACTACTCACAACATATACAAACACGCATTTGAGCTTCTACACAAAGAAGAAAAGCCAATTGCTATAAAATACTCCCTGAAAAAGGCTGTTTCAGAACTTGGGCCTTCTGGTTTTCCATTTGAGGACTTTGTGGCGGAAATATTTAGAGGAAAAGGCTATGAGGCGCTAACTGGTCAAGTCGTCAAAGGTTTTTGTGTAGCACACGAGGTGGATGTTGTGGCTTGGAATGAAAAGCAACTCATAATGGTTGAGGCAAAGTTTCATAATGAAAACGGTACAAAGTCAGATTTGAAGGTGATACTTTATGTAAAAGCTAGATTTGATGATTTGCGAAAGATGAAATTTGATTATGGAAAAGAGCGGGAGCTGGATGAGGGGTGGTTGGTTACTAACACAAAATTTACTTCTACTGCTATCGAGTATGGTAGCTGTCAGGGTGGTATAAGGATGATAGGTTGGAACTACCCACCAGTTGGCAACCTTCACGATATGATTATAGAATCAAAACTACACCCACTAACATGTTTGGCCAGCTTAAACGGTAGAGAGAAAAAAGCTCTACTAGATCAAGGAATTGTTATGTGTAAAACATTGATAGAAACTCCAGATCTACTTTCAAAGATCGGTATGCAAGATGCAGAGATAAAAAAAGTCATCGAGGAGATTGATAGTTTATAAGATAAATGAAAAATTTGATTTAATCTATGTCACTTTCACTAGAAGATCGATTTGATAAAATGAAAAATATTAGGGAGAGAATTCTTGAACTAAAAGACTCTCCTCTGTACCAATATCGAGTAGAAAATAAATACTATCCTGTTGTTGGAGAGGGAAGTCTGGTTGCACATATTATGTTTGTTGGAGAGGCTCCTGGAAAAAATGAAGCTGAAACAGCTAGACCTTTTTGTGGAAGATCTGGAAAAGTACTAGATGAAATGCTGGAATCTATTAGTCTCAACCGAAGTGACGTATATATAACAAACATAGTTAAAGATCGACCACAAGAAAATAGAGATCCGAGCATCGCAGAGATAAACCTATATGCACCATTTTTAGATGAGCAAATAAATATCATTCAACCAAAAGTTATTGCTACACTCGGTCGATTTTCTATGTCATACATTATGGGCAAGCTGGGACTCACAGATAAACTAGCTCCAATAGGAGAAATACACGGTAGAGAGTTCACCGCTAAAACTGAATATGGAGAAATAACTATTATTCCTCTATACCATCCTGCTGTTGCTCTATACCAAGGTGACAACAAAGAGACTATTTTGAAAGATTTTCAGGTTTTGAAGAAGTATATATAAAAATTAATTAATAAAATAATTTTTTGAAAGACACCCGCAGGCCTGAAGCCCGGTTCTGTCAACGACCGAGCTTTGCTCGGCTCATTGACAGATTCAGGCCGAGGATTAGAGAGAGGCTCCCGCTGGGAGAGCCGAACGCTCTTGAAAAAAATATATTTTATTAATTCAAACTTTAATTTTTAGTATTTTTGTGTAATTATAGAGTTCATATGACATCCAACGAAATTAGGCAACGCTTTCTCGCTTTTTTTGAAAAAAGAGGCCACGCTATAATCCCTTCTGCCTCTTTAGTCCCAGAAAATGACCCA
>CAZKGG010000119.1:0-1886 GCA_964552385.1 uncultured Candidatus Saccharibacteria bacterium | reverse complement strand
GTCTAATCCGTTGTACCATTCAATAAACTCTTGAATCATTTTCCATTCACGCCATTCGTACTCGCCGGTTTCACATGTAATCGGGTTTCCTTTAATCATTTTCTCTATTGCGTTATGAACCCTAGAACCTGATTCCATAGCTTTGCGTGAGATATGTTCTGCATTAAAAGAAACTGACTTTAGCCATTCATCAAATCCGTAACCTTTAGCGATAATCTGCAAAACTTGAGTCACGCTAGGATATGCGTTTTCTCCTATTTGATACCAATGTTCATTGAAATACTCAATACGTCTAATGCCGTCTTTTTCTACAATTTGAAATTTGTTCATATTTACTCCGCAATCTCTGGACATTTGTCCTTAATAAAATCCTGTGCAATAGCCACATTTCTTTCGTCGTAAAGTAACTCCTCAATAGTTGTTTCAATTTCTTTTGGAGTTAAGTGATCTATCATCTCTAACAACAAAGCCTTTTCATGCTCTGGTTTCATAAACTCAAATATCATTCGTGTTAACTCTTTACGGTCTGCGTTATCAATCACCTCTTCAAGTGATCTGTTATCGTCTAACTCTGCCACTGTCATTCCTGCTGGATAATTATTCATCTTTGTTCCCCTTTCGATTAAAGATGCCGTATATTTACATAATATTAGATCGCTGTCAAGCACCTTTTGAAAAGCATCTCTGCTATTTGAGGGACAATCGCATTCCCAAGCCCCCTAACTCTGTCCACTTTTCTGGGTATCCCATCATCCACTCGTATATAACTGGAGATATTTTTTTCCCATTTGTCGTCGTAAATATCAAAGCACTGCTCGGCGAGTCTCTTTTTTCTAGTGCTCTGTATTGCGTCGGCGTCGGATTCGAGAAGTCCCGAAAGTCCCTTGCGCATGGGGTAGGCCAAAACTTCGGTGTTGTTATTTGCTCTAATAGATTCCCTGGTGAATCTTTCCTTCCGACCGATTCCCTGTACTTCGTTCTCGATTCTCTTCTTTTGTCTGTTGATTGAATCATTGTTGCTGTTGGGGTAAGCCACAATCCAGATTCGTTCTCTTCGATGGGGCGCACCCAAGTCGCTTGCTCGTATACATTGCCATTCAACATCGTACCCGATTTCGGCAAGACTACTAAGAACTCGGTCGAGTCCTCGAAAAGTGATTGCTGACACATTTTCAGCGATGACAAATTTTGGTCGTAACTCCCTAATAATGCGCCACATTTCAAACCAAAGACCAGACCTTTCACCATCTAAACCAGCCCCCTTTCCTGCTATAGAAATATCCTGACATGGAAAACCACCTGTAATAACCCACTCGCCTGGATACTTTTCTTTTAATTCATTAGTGTTTATTTTTGTTATGTCTCCTAAGCAAATAGAATCTGGGAACCGTTTTTTATAAAGCTCTATTCCAAACTTATCTATTTCAGAATAAAAATGGTTGTCTACTTTAAAGCCAGCTTTATACGCTCCTAAAGCAAACCCACCTATTCCACTAAACAGGTCAATATAATTCATTTCCAAGCCCTCAGATTCTTTCCGTACCCTTCAGGTAGTCCCATTTCCTTATTAAGTCTGTTAATAGCCTCTGTTAGCTTCTTATGAGCGTATGTGCCGGACATGTTACCCTTAGGGTTCTTTACTTTAACTGGTCTTAGTTTTGTGGCTTTCATTAAAATAGTGTTAACTGGTTTTCTTCTGACGCAATAACTGGCAGACGATACATCCAAACCTCAAACGGTCTGCCTATCTCTGGCCTGCTCTCCCAAGGCATCACCCGATGGGGTTTACGGCCTTTAGGGACTATATAAGACTCACCGTTCACGATTGCTTCTACGTCATCCTTCTTTACCAAGTAGTCTGGTAGTCCAAAGAATCCGTCAGGTGT
>CAZKGG010000118.1:0-1918 GCA_964552385.1 uncultured Candidatus Saccharibacteria bacterium | reverse complement strand
GTTGTCATACCATTAGCTATCGCTATTTTTTTAATTTCTGATGCAGAAACTTTTCGGAGGATTGCTTCTTTTATAGTTTCATCAGCCACCAAAACTTCATTTATACAGAGTCTTCCTGAGTAACCAGTGTTGTTGCAGTGGTCACAACCTTTTCCTTTGAATATATGTTTTTCATCTTTAAAAATTTTTGCGAATGGACTATCTTTCAAACTCTCTTTTAGAGCATCAGTTATTGCCACTTTCTCTTTGCAGTTTTGGCATATTTTTCTAACTAGTCTCTGACCAATAGCTAAACTTACTGTTGAAGAAACTAAATATTCCTCTATGCCCATATCCAGGAGTCGGGGTAGAGTAGTGGCTGCATCGTTAGTGTGTAAAGTTGATAGTAGTAGGTGACCAGTTAGAGCTGTATTAACAGCTATGCCTGCAGTTTCAGCATCTCTTATTTCACCAACCATGATAATGTTCGGGTCTTGTCTCAGGATACTTCGTAGGCCACTTGCAAATGTTAGGCCACTTTTGCTGTTTACTTGTATTTGCTCTATATCGCTTACTGCATATTCAATAGGGTCTTCGATTGTAACTATTGAAACTTCTGGAGAGTTTAATAGTTTAATCAGAGTATATAATGTTGTAGTTTTTCCAGAGCCAGTCGGACCTGTAGCAAGGATCATACCGTTTGGTTTTTTTATTGCCTTAAGTATTTTATTTTGGTCAGATTCTGAAAATCCTAGTGATTCAAGTGTGTAGCTTTCAGCCTTGTTAGATAGTAGTCTCAACACTGCATTTTCTCCGTGATAAGTTGGAACTATTGATACACGTAAGTCTATATACTCATCTGAATCATGAAATATGTGTCTAAATCTGCCATCTTGAGTGGCTTGGTGTTCGTCAGTTCTTAGTTTTGATAAAACTTTTATTCTAGAAATGATTTCGTTGTGAATAGACTTTGGGAATTTGTAGCTATCCTCCAATACTCCATCAATTCTAAATCTAACTCTAATATCTGTTGGTGTAGGGTCTATGTGTATATCAGAAACTCGACTTATATGAGCTTTTTCAATCAGACAATCAACCAAATTTATAATGGATATGTTGCCTCCCTTTGAAATTTCCTCTGCCAGCAGATCTAGTTTTTCGGCTGTCGTTGTCATATATAGTAGAGCTTTGCTCTTGTGTTGGTCACACTTTACTACATATGTTTATATATAACAAGGTTTTTTATTTAGCAATTTTCGCTACCTTTTTAACAGCGTTTGCTACTGCTTTTGCAACTCGTTTATCAAATGGACTTGGGATTATGTATTTAGGGGAGAGTTCTTTTTTTGAAACTAGTTTTGCAATAGCTTCTGCTCCAGCTATTTTCATTTTCTCTGTTATTTGTTTTGCTCCACTATCTAGTACTCCTCGGAAAATGCCAGGGAAAACTAAAACGTTGTTTATCTGGTTGGGGTAGTCGGACCTTCCTGTACCAAAAACTTTTATTTTTGTTTTCATTGCCTTCTCCATTGTTATTTCTGGATTTGGGTTTGCCATTGCGATTACAATAGGTTCATCTGACATTGTTTCAATCCATTCTGGCTTTAGTGCGTCTGCTACAGATACTCCGATAAATATATCTGCTCCAACTAATGCGTGTTCCAACTGACCTGAAACTCGTTTTAGATTTGTTCTTTCTGCAATGTGAACTTTGTGGGGGTTCATGCCTTCTCGTCCGTGGTGGATTATTCCTATACTATCTACCATTACCATGTTGTGACCTGTAAAACCGTATTCGATAAGTAGTTTTGTGATAGCTATCGCTGCAGATCCTGCTCCGTTTATAACTACATGTACTCTAGTTTTATCCTTTTTAACTATTTTAAGTGCATTGATAAGTGCCGCTAGAACAACAATAGCCGTTCCATGTTGGTCGTCA
>CAZKGG010000117.1:0-1944 GCA_964552385.1 uncultured Candidatus Saccharibacteria bacterium | reverse complement strand
GTGCCAAAAGCATCTTCAAGCAATACAAAATTAGCAATATCTCCATTAAATGCCGTAGCTCCAGTATATGCATCCTTTCCATCATATAGGGCATATCCAGTCTTCAGTCCATTCAAAGAAAATGGTATGAAAAACTCAGGCCTCTTCAAGTACCATTCAACTCCTGGTGTAGATACCGCTAAAATAGGCCCACTCAAAATTAACTCGCGCGTACTTGAGTTAAGATTTTTGTAATCAATTATCGGTTCTGTAGCTGAAGTAGTATGCACATCAGTAGGCATTACAACAGTAAAATAGTTGCTATCAAAAACTAAATTAGAAGGATAAACGATAGCAAATACGAGCGCAATAGCAAAAAGCCATCTATTCTGTTTATACAAGTACCCAAATAAGTTAGCAAGCAGTAAGATCATTGCAAGGACAACAAAGTAAGCATATCTCAAAGCAAAGACTTTGATAAAGAACAATCCAACGAAAAGCACAATAGAAGGTACCACTATGAGGAAAAGCAACTTCTTATTCGTCTTGTAAGCAAAGGGCAGTCCACATAGAGAAAGCAACAAAAAGCCAGCAAGAGAGTCAAATATAATCGAAGAATAATTCTCCGCATATCTTGACACCAAATCTCCGCCGCCACTACCCACACTAAATCCAATACCCAAAAACGAAGCCCCAAAATAAGCACCGACAAGTAAAGGTACAATAAACAGCTTCCAATCTTTCAACCCATAAGTCATATAGAAAGCAAACAAAACAAAAGGCACAAGTACAAGTCCGGCAGTATGCGTCTGTACACATAATACCAAACTCAAACTAGCCAACCAGGCATACTTCTTACCTTGCTTATCAGTGTTGCACTTATACAACAAAAATATCGTTAAGAAGAATAATAATTGAAAGAGTTGGTAAAAACGAGCCTGTCTAGAGTACAACACCTCAAGGTAAAGCACAGAAGTAAACAAAGCTGCAATCAACCCAACTGGTTTATCAAATTCCCTTCCAATCAAATAAGCAAGAACAATAGTCAACAATCCAAACACAACTGATCCAAGTCTAGCTGCAAAATCACTGTGCCCAAGAATCAGCAAAAAAGCTGCTTCAACATAATGATAAAGCAAAGCCCGCGCATAGAACATTCCAGATCCCAAAACAGGAACTCCATGATGCAGTATTCCTTCGGCAGCAAGTCCAGATATAGTCTCATCCACCCAAAGTGGAGTGTTTCCCAGCATCCAAAGACGTAGTACCAGGCCAAAAAGAATTATTAAGCACAAAATAGAAAGAGATTTATATTTCTTTAGCCAATTAACCAGACTAGGCATTTCAATTATGCGACAAAATAGTTTAAAAACCTATATAGTTGTAAATTAAACACTATGTCTAATCAAAAGGAGCAGTCTTTGCACAACAACAGAAATATAATCGCAAAAATCTGTACTATAATCTTTATTATTTCATTAGTAACATTGATTGTAAACCAATTTCTCCAAAGACAAATCATAGTGAATCTCAAATGGTCTATAGTAGTTTTTGCCATAATAATGGGAGGATTAACAGGATATCTCAATAAAAACAAAATAGAAGAAAAACTAGAAAGAGAAAAAGAAAAGGATATCCGTTCAGATAATAAACGCAAAGTAGAATTTGATAATAAATATCCAAAATTAGCAAATTTTCCAATCCTGAATCATCTGTTTAGAAGAATATACATGGAAGGATTAGAAATCTCAATAGCACTTATAGTCATTTTAATAATCTCTATATTTTTCTTTTTAAAAATAATTTTCATAAACAGTCTTCAACCTACCGGCCACATGTTAGAAGCAGCTAGGGGGATAACCGAATCGGGCATTCCTAAAATGCCATCAGGAGTTATTTATATGCGAGGATTGATTTACGAATATCTTCTGGCAGTTTCAATAATGATATTTGGGTTTACGCCCT
>CAZKGG010000116.1:0-1962 GCA_964552385.1 uncultured Candidatus Saccharibacteria bacterium | reverse complement strand
GCTCCTGGTCTTCCACCTGATATTGCATCAGCAGATTGAACTATCATTGATTCAAGAGTCTCATACGGATATTCGTTATGATGCGCCTGCATTGCTTTGATGATATTTTCATCTGTGCCAAATTTTTGAAGTATCCTTCTTCCGATTTCTACATGAGTACCAACAACTTCATGATCTAGTGCTTTTCCTATGTCGTGAACTAGAGCACCCGCCTTTGCCACTTGCACATTTGCACCTATTTCTTCTGCAATCATTCCTGCTATATGAGCCATCTCAACTGAGTGAGCTAAAACGTTTTGCCCGTAACTTGTTCTAAAGTGCAGTCTTCCTAAAATAGAAACTACACGTGGGTCGAGTCCTAGAACGCCAGTTTCATAAACAGCTTCTTCACCTTTTTGTTTTATTGTTTTGTTTATTTCTTCCTCAGCTTTTTGAACCATCTCTTCTATTTTTGCTGGCTGGATTCTGCCGTCTGCGACTAGTTTCTCTAGAGCATTTTTGGCAATTTGTCTTCTAACAGGGTCAAAAGATGAAATAGTGATAGAGCCCGGAGTATCATCAACAATAACTTCAACACCAGTTGCTCTTTCAAAGGCTTTTATATTTCTTCCTTCTTTACCAATAATCTTACCTTTTATTTCATCGTTTGGTATTGCTACCTGAGTAGTTAACATATCTGATGAAACAGAGTTTGCTAATCTTTGGATAGAAGTTGCCAAAATTTCTTTTGCTTTGTCTTCAAGTTTATCCTGACCTGACTGTTCTAGTTTTCTCATTCTGACAATTATGTCTTCCTCAGAATCTCTCTCTACATTTCGGAGGATTTCTTCTCTCGCTTCCTCTGGAGTTAATCTAGCTATTTTTTGAAGTTCTTCTTTTTTTTGGGTTTCCAAAAGTTCAGCATTTTGTCTGATATTTTTAATCTCTTCAATTTTCTTTTTAACTTCTTCAACTTCCTTGTCTATTTCAGTTTGTCTATGATCAAGAAGCTCATCTTTTTTAATGAGTCTCTCTTCATTCTTTTTGTTGTTATCTTCTTTCTGTTTTATTTCTACTCTGGCAACTTTCAGTATTTCCTCGGCTTTTATTTCAGCCTCTTCAATTATCTTTTGTTCTCTATCTTTTGCTTCGAGCATCATTTGTTTGATGTCGAGCTCCATAGAACCTCTTCTGCCTCTTGAAACCAAAATTCTCAAACCATATCCAAGCGCTAGCGACACAAGCGATGCCGTGCTGAGCATTAGCGCAATTATTTTTAATGAAA
The DNA here is from genome assembly GCA_964552385.1 of uncultured Candidatus Saccharibacteria bacterium. Classification (GTDB taxonomy): domain Bacteria; phylum Patescibacteriota; class Minisyncoccia; order Phycocordibacterales; family DATDWN01; genus C7867-006. The sequence continues at coordinate 698 of CAZKGG010000116.1, read as the reverse complement.
ACATATTTTATGCTGGCAGTTTCTCGTCTCTCTCTTTTAAGGAATTTCTAGTATTATTTAAGTAAGTTCTTTAATTCTTTAAGGTTTTTGTGAGTTGGAATTTCAGATTTGCGGGATATAAACAGGAAAATCATCAGGAAAAAACAAAAAACAACCGGTTATTATTTAATCAATAATAACCTCAATATATAAGAAATAGGGAAGGATGTCAAAAAAGAAGAGATTTTTATAGAACTTTATCTACAATCCCGTACTTTTTAGCCTCATCAGCAGACATAAAGAAGTCTCTATCCATGTCTTTTTCTACCTGAGCTATTGGCTTACCAGTGTTTTTTGAGAAGATTTTGTTCAAACTATCCTTATTTTTAAGCATTTGCTTGGCTGTAATCTCAATATCTGAGACTTTTCCCTCTATCCCTCCTCCCCAAGGTTGGTGGATCATGACTTCAGCGTTAGGTAGGGCAAATCTTTTACCCTTTGCACCTGCAGCAAGAATGTGTGCGCCCATAGAAGCTGCTATCCCTACTGCAACAGTAGAAATATCATTTTTTATGTGGTTCATCGTGTCTATAATAGCTAGGCCAGCTGTAACACTTCCTCCAGGAGAGTTAATATAGAAATATATATCCTTTTTAGGATCCTCTGACTGTAAAAATAGCATTTGGGCTATGATTAGGTTAGCTACATGGTCATCTATA
>CAZKGG010000115.1:0-1987 GCA_964552385.1 uncultured Candidatus Saccharibacteria bacterium | reverse complement strand
AAATTATTATCTGTTGCCCAAGCACTAGAATACCCGCGATTAGCAGTTGCAACACCAGCATCAGTAGTCAAAGCAGTTGCCCAAGTTTCTCCAGCCAAAGCATCTGAAATTTTATAAAGTTCTGGTTTTCCACCAGTTGTTTGACCATTTTGCACACCATAAGCTAAAACATTTTCACCTATTCCAGTCCCAAAGTTTCCATAGATAAAATCAGTTAGAAAATAATTTGTAGCTGTCATACTGACCTGCCCTTTCATCGGAAACAACACATCATTCCTTGATAAATCAAAATTTTCGGAATATCTAAAATCCACAGTGGATGGTGTCCTTGTATCTGTGTTTATTTGTCCTGAAAAATTGTTTAATACTACTTTTTTCATATATTTAATTTTGATTCTGATTAGTCCAACTACTACTATTCTTACTTTGTAAATTCATAGTTGAAGTGTTTTGATTTTGTTCTGACCAACTGCTTGTATTTTGATCTGGCATTACCCATTTTCTAGTTAAGCTAAATAAAAGAGCAAAACCAGATAAAGCATACGAACCATAAGCCAAAACAATCGTATAAATCCTTTTTAGAAGTGCTGTTTGTCCTGTTAGTGTAAAACTCCCATTTGCACATACTATTGATAAAGCTGGTTCTATTGCACAACCAATTATTCCGTATTTACCACTACTACCTAGTGAAAAATTTAAAGCTGTTGGACTGGCTACACCATTTGAATCAACAGAAATTGCAGATGAAGCATCTTCTCTAACTGTTGTGTTACTCCCAGCAGTAACACCACCAACATCACTTATACATTCTCCTACTAACCAATCCCCATTATTTGCAGTTATAGACAAAGAAACTGAACCTGATGTGTTTCCTGTTGTGCTATTAAAATTTTTAGGAGAAGTAGATGTCTTTACACCATCATATACCAAGACAACACCACCTGCTTCTGCTCCTGTTATGGTTAATGTTTGGGAGCTTGTTTGTGAAGGAACACCAGCCCACATTGTTATATATCTGTTTGGACCACCACCAGACTGGACTGAACCAACTTTTGTCAAAGATAAACTACCAACAGAAATAGCAGTGATAGAATCAGAACCTATCGCTGTCCTACCTAAATAAATAAGAAGTCTAGTCGCACCAGTTCCTACATTGACATTAGCACCTGTATTTACATTGCCACTGTTTTGTTGAAGTGATATAGCCATAGTATTTTAATTGGATTATCTATCTTATATTCTCGTAGCCAATTATTTAAACTATTTGTAAAAGACCATTCGTTGCATCAAAATCTATTACGAAAGAATCACCATCATTTAGAGTAAGTGCTGAACCATAATCGTAGTAAGCGATAAGCTCATCGTTCGTTGCTGTATCGTTATATATGACCACATATCTAAATGGACCAGTTGAGCCACCTGTTGAAGTAAGAGTTAAATCTGCTATTACCAGTTTATATGTACCAGAAGTTTGAGCCGATGAAGAAATAGTTAATGACCTAGATGACAAATATGTATAAGATACTTCTGTGATGTTTGCCAAAACTGTGTTTGAAGCAGACGGAGCAGAGTTTGTTAAAGCCACTTTCAAAGTATCAGAACCTAGATTGTGTGTTTTTTCTGCTAGTGCCTCTACAAATGATGAAAATTTTGTATATGTTGCCATTGGTGTTTAATTATTTATTTATTATTTACAACTTTCTACTCTTGGAATAAGACGGGGTTTCTCATCTTTATTTCTCATAGAATAGTCAGCTTTTAATGCTTGTTCTTTTCTATCTATTTCAACCATTATCTGATTTGCATTTTTCAAACCATTTGCTAAACCATATTCATAAGAAACCCATAATGGTATAAGGTCGTGATATAGAGAATTAAATCCTGCCTGTGCTGTGCCAGTAGTTAAATCAGAAGATGTCCAAAGTGTCGGACCTCTTTGGAAATAAACTTTAAGACCATTTGTGTAGTCATAATTTGGTTTTGGATA
>CAZKGG010000114.1:0-2000 GCA_964552385.1 uncultured Candidatus Saccharibacteria bacterium | reverse complement strand
GTAAATTTTTCAAATACTGACTTAAGTAATAAGAGTTTTGTAAATGCTAATATAAATAATGCAAACTTTACTAGTGCCAATTTAACTAATGCCATTTTAAAAGGCTCAAATGCCACAGGGGCAATTTTCACTAATGCAAATCTATCAAATGTACATTATTTTGATTATAGTTTTTGCCCAACAGGCTCATTAGGTACTTGTGGAGATACTCAAGTAAATACTTATACAACAAGTGAACAATACAATCTTTCAACAGCAATGGATAGTAATGGTAATTATATTGTAGATTGGGATAGTTTTGGACAAGAAAATAATGAATGGGAAGTATATGCACAAAGATATAATAATACTGGAGCAAAAATTGGTTCCGAATTTAGAGTAAATACCTACACCACTGGTTCACAATATCAACCAGCAGTTGCCATGGAAGAGAATGGTAGCTTTATTGTGGCTTGGCAAAGTTCTTTGCAGGATGGTAGTGGTCTTGGTATTTATGCTCAAAAATATGATGCAAATGGAACACCTCAAATACCATCAAGTTGTGCAGCACCAACTTGTAACCCAGCAACAGGAGAGTTTCAAGTAAATAGTTATACAACCAATGGTCAATCAAATCCATCAGTTACGATAAATACAAATGGTAATTTTGTAGTGGCTTGGGCAAGTGATGGTCAAGATGGAGACTTATCAGGTGTTTATGCAAAAAGATATAATAGTAATATACAAACAATTCACTCTGAGTTTAAAACAAATGGTTATATTTTTGGATCTCAAGCAAATCCATCAGTTTCAATTGATAATAGTGATAACTTTGTTGTTACTTGGACTAGTGATGGTCAAGATGGAAGTGGAAATGGAATATATGGTCAAAGATACAATTTTTCAGGTTCAGCAGGAGTAGGAGCTGAATTTAGAGCTAATACAACAGTTTTAGAAGCACAAGCTAATCCATCTGTTTCAAAAAATACAGCTAATGGTAATTTTGTAATTACTTGGGATAGTAATAATCAAGATGGAAGTAATTTTGGTGTTTATGCTCAAAGATTTGATAATTTTTCTAATCCTCTTGGAGCTGAGTTTAGAGTAAATACTTATACTACAGATGTTCAATATAATCCTTCAGTAGCAGTTGATAATACGGGTAACTTTATTATAGCTTGGGAAAGTAATCTACAAGATGGTAATGGCTTTGGTATTTTTGCTCAAAGATACAATAGTAGTGGTATAGCTCAAGGAAATGAGTTTTCAATCAATGCTAGTACTTTAAATTCTCAATCCTATCCAGCTCTTGCAATTAATAGTGCTGGTAATTTTGTAGCTAGTTGGAGAAGCAATTTACAAGATGGCAATGGAAATGGTATTTTCTTAAAAAGGTTCAAATTTAACTAAATATACTTAGTGAGAAGTAAAAAGTAAAAAGTGATAAGACAAGAAACATTGTTATTTGAAAAAGCTATTAAAGCACATCAACAAAATGATTTTGAAACTGCAAAAAAGTTATATCATGAGGTACTTCAACTAGAACCTAATCACATAGACTCCTTACATCTGGTGGGTGTTATTTATGGACAACAAGAAAAAAATATTGAATCCGTAAACTTTTTAGAAAAAGCAGTAAAACTAAATCCTAATAATCCTATGTTTTTGAATAACTATGCAGAAGCGTTAAAAAGAAATGGTGAATTAGAAAAATCTTTAGCAACGTTCAACAAATGTATTAGTATAGAGCCAAAGTTTATTGATGCTTATGCCAATAGAGCAAATGTACTAAAAGAACTTAATAGATATGAAGAAGCTCATCAAGATTATCTAAAAGCTATTAATGGCAATCCTAATAATTTTAAATACTATTATAATTTTGGAAATAATCTTATTGCACAAGGGATGTATCGTTTTGCTATTGAAAACTTTAGAAAAGCTATAAGCTTAAATCCTAATTATGTGGAAGGACTTAATAATCTAGGAGTAGCACTACAAGAATATGATGAGTTAGACGAGGC
>CAZKGG010000113.1:0-2002 GCA_964552385.1 uncultured Candidatus Saccharibacteria bacterium | reverse complement strand
TTGATAAAATCTTGATCGAAACTTTAGAAAAACTTTATGTAGACTTTATGTGGGTTATTGTAAAATTGCTTTACAAGGCTAATTTTTTAATGTATCCTACTTAGCTATAAGCGAGTTTTTCCCTTATATATGCGACATTTACGGATAAAATTTAAGTTTAAAGGCAACCTGTGCACTATGGGTTTAACAAGTCTTTTTGAAGCGGTCATGGTTATGGTCGCTTTTTTTGTACCTAAATTTGTAACCAAATACGCTCCGTTTGCTATGTTTTGTGGCCGCGCGTTGGATCCGCCCTGATTACTTTTCGTAAATAGACAGTAGACATCAATTCAAATTAATTAAAATAATTTTATGAAAAACTTTTTATCTTATATAAAAAATAATATCCAAACCGTTGTGACGGTGTTCGCAGTTGCGTCATTGTTAGTGTCAAATACATATTTCATTGCGCGGGCGCAGGAAGGGGACGCATCAGCGAGTACAAAAGTAGAGCAAAGCAAAGCGGAGAGCGCAGATCTTTCCCCGCAAGAGTTTGCTGAGTTGGACTTAAACGGTTCATCAGAAAGCTATCCACATTTGAATTGTATTGAGGAATTAGTTAGAACTACTGAACCGTCTGATGTTTACGTTAACGATGCGCCATATAGTTTGCAATTCCATGGCAGTAGCTTGACAAATAATTTTCAAGACGTTAACGGAGATAATCTACCAGATTATGTTTATGCATACAATACAATCAATGGTGGTAGTAATTTATTGCAAACATACATTGGGTGCGTGTATTTGAATAACGGCGCGGGTTGGGACAAAGCATATCAGTGTTATGCAGTGACTCATACTGATACCTCTACAGGTGAAATTACCACTGCTGAATACTATGGCGACTGCGCCGGGGAGCCATCTGCTAAAGCTAGTGGTAATTAATAGTTACATACTTAATAAATAATTCAACAACAAATGATATTTTCAATTTCAAAAAAAGACTTAATGCTTTATTCAACAATTGTCGTTTTAATTATGGCTTTACTAGGAACATTCTTAGTCTATAAAGTTCAGGCACAGGAAGAGAAAGAAAATTCAAAAACACAGATTGAGACTGGCCTAGTATTAGGCGAAGAAAATAGTCAGATAGAAGATTCGAATGAAGGTATTCCATCAGGCTCTACCATTCAGCACATGTCTTGTGCGACGGAAATTGAACGAGGTAATTTACCAACTTCAGAGGTATATAATCCTAACACACCATACAATCTCTCGGCCTTCTCAAGTGGAGCCTACTTTCAAGATGTGAATGGTGATAACTTGCCGGATTACGTCTTTGTTAGTCATAACGTAGTTGGGATTGGGGACTCGCTCAACGTCACTTACAAAGGTTGTTTGTTATTAAATAACGGCAACGGTTGGGCTAAAGAACATGTGTGTATGGCAGTAACAAATCAGGATTTAGTCACAGGTGAATTTACAACGCAAGAATATCGTGGCGACTGTGCTGGTGAGCCAACAGTGAAAACTAGCGATAAAGAATAAAAAATTAATGTCAATTTATTATGAATTTAATAATTAAAGGTCGTCTCTCCAAATGGATCATTGTTGTGGTAGCTGTGGGTATGTTTGCCCAGCCTGTGCAACAAGTCTTAGCCGCTGAAAGTAGAGAAGCTGTTGGACAAATAGAACCGGGGATCGAGCAAACAGCCCGAGCCGAAAAAATTGATGAGACTATAAATAGTACAGAAAAATCTGAAGCAGGTGTTTCGAGCGAAGAAGCCTTGGGTGATGTGGCGACTGACGAAGAAACTGCAAAAGACGAGAAAGAAGATGAAGCCGTTTCCGAAGACAAAGAACAACCCGAAGAGGACGAAGAAACTACCGGAAATGGTATTCCAGAACCGCCAGCTGTTCCAAATGTGCAATTACCACCATCAACAATAAAGCAAAAAGTTGCAGATGCCGACGTTGCTTCGGGAGCTTTGGTTTACAACTATGCTTTGCAAGTTCCGCAAGG
>CAZKGG010000112.1:0-2028 GCA_964552385.1 uncultured Candidatus Saccharibacteria bacterium | reverse complement strand
AGTTCCAAGCATATCATCAGCCTCAAAACCAGGAGATGAGTACATTGGAATATTTAATGCTTTGAAAACATCTTTTGATCTCTCGAGTTGTGAAATGAGAGCTGTGTCTATTTCTTTTCTACCTGCTTTATAATCCTTGTAGACTTCATGTCTCATTGTTCCACCAGGCAAATCATAACAAGCAATGATATAGTCTGGCTTTAAATCTTTTACCAGTTTTATCAAAAAAGTTCCAAGACCATACAACGCCCCTGTTGGTTCACCCGTACTGGACTCAAATTCTGGAAGTGCATGGTACGCTCTATGCAATATCGCATGCACATCAAGTAGAACGAGTGTTTTTTGTTTATTTTGTTTTGACATATCAAATATATTTCTAACTTCTTTATCGACACTTCCTTTTTAGAGTACGCGATTTTTCTGGTGAAAAATCTCTCGAATCCTCGGCCGACGCCTGCGGAGCCTCTAAAAAGAAAGTGCACTCAACGAAGTTGGTTAACATTATACCACCTCTATCTCATGCTTCCCCTCCTCCAAAGCTCTTAGATTTAGCTTAATATGTTCTGGCATAATATCCGAAACCCTCTCCGACCACTCTATCAAAATAATATTTTTAGGATCAGATATTATTTTTGTCCAACCCAAATTCAAAAGCTCGGCAGAACTATCGAGACGATACGCATCTATATGTATGAGATGTGTAAATTTTTGATTTGAAAGTTCGTATATTTTTTCTATAACAAAAGTTGGACTCGTAACTGTTTCCTCTACACCAAAAGTCTTTGCTACACATTTTGCAAAAGCAGTTTTACCGGCACCCAAATCACCAGACAAACCAACAACCAACGCCCCATCTCTAGGAGAAATTTTTTTTACAAAATCATCAGCGATCTTTTGAGTTTCCTCTAGGCTACTTGAGACATATTTCATACAAGGATATTAACATATTTTAAAAAAGAAATACCGCCGGACCAAAGGCCCGGCGGCGGTAACCCCAAACACTCCACCTCACCAAGATTGGGGATTCCCGGGAGGATTGTACCAACTAATTGTCCAACTCTGTTGGTACCCAGAGTAGGCGTTCGGGGTAAAGTAGGCCTCAGCAATACCGACGTAGACCCTCTGCCCACCTCGGTAGTCGAACGCCTTACATGCGAGATGCATGTTTGGCGCGGCCAAGCCGAAACCCACACGTCCAGTACCACCAGGCGAGATCGGGTTGAGCCTCTCCCCGTTGCGGTACATATCACACGGGACTCGTGTGTTGTTGGTGACGATCACCTGGTCAGTGACACCACCAACATAGAACGTTCCACGACCAGTTCGGATCGCGCACGCAGTCGTTAGCATGGCCAAGATGGCCAAGAAAAACAATCGCATAAGTGTGGTCATAGCCACCTCCTGCCATAATTATACATCATTTTATATGCATATGTCAATAGTATTAATATATGTTAAAAACCGCCTATTTTAAGGCTTTATTTGTGATATGATTATGAGAATAAAACTATGGTTCTATTTGATGAGGAAAAACAAAATAAACGAGTAGATGAACTTCGAAAACAAGAGGAGGAATACTTGGCACAAACTTTATCATCAAAGTATGGTGTTCCATACATTGACCTTAACACTACCCCACTAGATATAGATGCACTTAGAATTATTAACGAAGAAGAAAGTAGAGAAGCAAATGTTGCAATATTTAATGAGGTAAACAAAGTTCTTAGTATAGGCGCACTCGCTCCACACAACCCAAAAACTATTGAGGTGATAAACAAGATAAAGGAAAAGGGGTATGATGTAGAACTATATATGGTTTCTGAAACAAGTCTCCATAAAGTCTGGGAAAGATACAAAGATCTTTCTTACTCTTTTGAAACAAAATCGGGTGCATTAGATATTTCAAATGAACAGATTACTGACTTCCTATCAAAAGTTCACACTATACCTGATGTTCAAAAATTGATCGGTGAGGTTTTGCAAATGAAAAAAAGTTACAGAATTTCTCGAATAATGGAAATCATTATT
>CAZKGG010000111.1:0-2042 GCA_964552385.1 uncultured Candidatus Saccharibacteria bacterium | reverse complement strand
CTAGTAGGTGCAGTAGCGGCTGGAATTAGTGCTCTGATGAATGGCTTGCAACAGGCAGTACGGTAGCTTCAAGTTCTTTGCGATACCTCACGGCATCTTCTTTGGTTTTACAGTGAGGTGCATCATACCTTTTTCGGTTGTAGTATAAAGTTGCAACCCATTTACCAATCCTCTTGTTGTAATGAACACCTCTAACACCAGATGTATTGTTCTTAAAAACTCGCCTGTTATAGGATTGTTCGGTTCTAGTTGCCCATCGACAGTTACTGGGTTCATAGTTACCGTTATTATCAATCCTATCCAACGTGTAATCTATACTAGTCCTCTCGCCCATATCTTTAAGAAAATTAGTAAACTGTTGCCAACGGCTACAGATAACAATTCCCCTACCCCCATACTCCGCATATTGTGGGTTTTTTTTATTTTGACATCTGGCTTTCATAGAACACCAACTGCTGTAAGTAATAGTGTTCTTTAATCCGTGTCTCTCCAATAGAGGCGACACTCCCCCTGTAGCTCCATGTTTTTTCACCCTTTGCTCGTGCATGACACAGTATCCGTTTTTTCGATACTTGCGTTTGCATCCAGAAAGACTACAATATCTCATATTATGAGTATATATTATGATTGGTATATCCGCAATATGAACACGATTAAAGGTTTAGTTGGCTGACATGGAAAAACAGCCCATGATGCACGAGATAGTCCAACCTATTAGGGAAATTGTTAGAGGTATAGGCGAGTTTGTAATAAACAAAATTGTGCCTGAAGATGTAATTAACAGCATTAACGAGGTTATTACAGGACAATCGGCTGAAAGAACGGCTGAGTTTTTCAAATATCCTGAGGAATAGTTATGGAACGGTTGACGAATACCCACCATTTTATGTACGAACGTCATGACTACGCCGGGAAGCCATATAACGCCCTTAGACAAGCGTTAAAAGCTGAGGTGAATATAATCTGGCACTCGGAGCTTCATGCCAACCTAGACGCTCCTATGAAGCCCTCAAGACCATTAACGTATAACATTCTTAATCATTTAGAAGAACACGCTTACTCTCAACCATTTGATAATGTCTTTACAACTGTGGATTATCTGCAAAAAGTTGGTAATCCTGAATGTATAGAATTATCTAATCATTTAATTGCCCAGTTAGGCTACGTTGCGAGGGAAGTATGAGTGAATATGTAAGACCAGATGATTTTTTTAAGCTAACACTCAGGCACCCTAACGGTGATGCAGACGTATTCCCTGTGAATGGTAAATACGATAGGATTGATTTCTTTCCTAAACTTGGGGCTTATATTATTAAGATTTATGACGATGAAGCTGGGTTAGTTTGTTACTACACAGATGAGGAACAGGCACTTAAACTCTCAAGCGAGGGGGACTTGCCTATAGTCGAAAGAGACTTTATGTATGAAAGTGAGCATGAGGGGTATTTAAAGGCTCAGTCGGTACTTCTAACAGATGAGATGTTTGGGGGATTTGATGAGTCAGGAGAATGAACCGAGAGATAGCCTAGAGGAGTTTTACGATTGGATTGAAAGCCTACCCTTAGATGAAGCCGACACCGCATTAAAGGGTTTATTAGAATACGAAAAAGCTATTCAGCAAGAACAATTTAGAATAGATGGTTATATTAGGTATGAAGATTAGATTGTGTAAAATCTGCATGAAACATCACGACAAAAAACAGGCTTGTCAATAAATATATTGGTATTTTGAGGCTGGGTAAGTCCCGTAGCCTATTTCAAAAGGCACATATCTACCATTCATATCTTTTATATCTACAGTACCGTTTTTATGAACAGCAGTTATCAGAACAACGTGACCATATGTCCAGCCTACTGCACCAACTCTAGGTGTTGAGCCTGTTGGCCAGCCTTGTGCCTGAGCATTAGCTAGCCAATCCGTAGCATTCCCCCAAGTATTAGGTATCTCAGGTCTCCAGTTTTTTATTGCCCAGACGCATTGCCCTGGTTCATAAAGATTCTCTGAACTAGAAAAGCCCCCAGAATTAACTAAGGGCTTGTTT
>CAZKGG010000110.1:0-2051 GCA_964552385.1 uncultured Candidatus Saccharibacteria bacterium | reverse complement strand
TGGGTATAGGACAATTGCTGGAAAATGCTTTGCCTTATTTTGACTATATTATGCCAATGGTTTATCCGTCTCACTACTCAGCAGGGTCAATACTAAATTTAAAAAATCCAGCGGATCATCCATATGAAGTAGTTTACAAGGCTATGGGGACCGCACTCAAAAGAAGTGAGGTATTAGCATCAACAACTGGACAGAAACTAGCAGAATATCGTCCATGGTTACAGGATTTTGATCTTGGCGCGGACTATGGCCCGAGAGAGGTAAGAGCTCAGATAAAAGCCGCAAACGATTTGGGTATTACTGGTTGGGCATTGTGGTCGGCATCAAACAAATACACATCATCGGCTCTTATAAAAAATTAGTTATGCTATAATATTTTCATTAACAAAATATTATATGAAACTTATAAAAAATAATTTTAATAAAGGTTTTACTTTGATTGAACTTTTAGTTGTTATAGCAATAATTGGAATATTGTCATCAATTGTTCTAGCTTCACTAAACACTGCAAGGGATAAGGGTGGAAATGCTGCTGTAAAAGGTAATCTGCAAGGCATTAGAAGTCAGGCAGAAGTTGTGTACGATAATAATGGTTTGAGTTATGCAAATGTTTGTTCAGATCCAAACATTATGTCTGCAATAGATGCGGCTATAATAGCAGGAGTTGATACGGGGGCTTCTGTTGCAACAAGATGTAATAGTCAGGCAGCTGACTGGGCTGTAAATGTATTACTCAAAACTCCAGAAGGAGCAAATAACTATTGGTGTGTTGATAGTACTGGAGCTGGAAAGGGTGAACCAAGTGAACTCGCTGGAGCATTTGTTTGTGCATAATATTTAAAATAAAAAACTGTGACCATCTCGTCATGGTTTTTTTATTTTGTGTTATAATAAATTTCAAATGGATCCCGTAAGAGATCAATTAGTTTATAGTTGATATTAATGCTAAAAACCATGGTCGAAAATAATTACTCATTATCTAATATAATTTACGGAAATGCACTGCATTTCCTATCTCAAACGGGATGGATCCTAATTCAATAACCTATTTTGCAGAAACTGATGCAAGAAATAAGAAAGTAAAATTTGGTATAAAGGCCAAAGATAGATTGAGACATGTCTATGTTATTGGAAAGACTGGTTTGGGAAAATCTACTCTTTTGGAAAATATGGCTATACAAGATATCCAAAACGGAAATGGTATGGCTTTTATTGACCCACATGGAGGTACAGCAGAAAAGCTACTTGAATATGTTCCTGAACATAGAATAAAAGATGTTTTGTATTTTGCTCCATTTGATATGGAGTATCCTATTTCCTTTAATGTAATGGAGGATATTGGCCCAGATAAAAGGCATTTGGTCGTAAATGGTCTTATGTCTACTTTTGAAAAGATATGGGTTGATGCGTGGTCTGCTCGTATGGCATATATTTTGAATAATACTTTACTTGCACTACTTGAGTATCCAGGTTCAACGCTTCTTGGTGTAAACAGAATGTTATCAGATAAGGAGTATAGAAAGAAAGTCGTTGAAAATATAAAAGATACGTCCGTAAAATCTTTTTGGGTTGATGAGTTTGGAAAGTGGACTGAAAAATTTATTGCTGAAGCTATACCAGCTATTCAAAACAAGGTAGGTCAGTTTACATCTAATCCTCTTGTTAGAAATCTTTTGGGGCAGTCAAAATCGTCTTTTGATATTAGAGGAATGATGGATAACAAAAAGATTATGATTATAAACCTTTCAAAAGGTCGTGTTGGAGAGGGTAATGCAAATCTTATAGGTTCCATGCTGATTACAAAAATGCTGCTTCAAAAACAACTGGATAGGCTTGTGCGGGAGCTCGACAAGTTGCTGCGAGAGGTTAATGATGTTGTTTCCTCTGAAGCTGCTGAACTTCAGGAACATATTGAAAGAAAATACCGCCAAATCCAAGGATTCCGCCTGACCCTATCTTATACCGAGTCTGAGCAAAGCGCGGAGTATTTTCAGGATCTCCAAGCTGCCTTATATCAGATGAAAGTTGAGTTTCGGCTCATGAGGAGAAAA
>CAZKGG010000109.1:0-2089 GCA_964552385.1 uncultured Candidatus Saccharibacteria bacterium | reverse complement strand
CGCCGCGTCTAGAGCCTTTAAACCTGGGTTTGAGATTGCTGTAGGAGGTAAGCCATTGTATTTATAAGTATTGTACGATGAATCAATAGATTTATCTTCTGACTCAACTTGTTGCCACCAACCTTCTTCCTCAGAACCTTTTGCGTATTGCAAAGTCGCATCAATTTGGAGTTTCATACCTTTAAACAACCTATTCCAGATAATTCCTGATATTAATTTTTGGTCATTTCTACCTGCTTCTCTCTGGATAATTGAAGCAATTTTAATTGCAGTATCCTGATTTAAGATATTTGAATTCTTTGGTTTTTTAATTTTTTGAGTTTCGTTCGCAAATTCGTGAAGCATTGTGCCTGTAACTCCGATAGGATCTTCATCTTTTACAACTAAATAAGTTTTAGGAAAATATCGCCCTTCTAAGTTGGTACTATTTAAAGCTAAATGTGCATTAATAAATTGAGTTTTTTCTTGTTCTGACCAATTTAATTTTTCACCAAATATATCAGCGATTTGCTCTTTTCGAAGTCCCTCTTGTATTCGCACAATACGTACTGATGGATTTGCTAGATTTTCATAGAATGAAAGAGATGCTAGTAGAGAGAAATCTAGGTTGTAATACAGCATCATTGAAAGAAAACTACCAATTGCAATGGCAAACATACCTATGGTGTATTTCCATTTAAGTGAATTAGTTTTTTTCTTTACCATAACTTTGAATATATTGTAGCATATAGTATATTTGTTGAGTAAGCTTAAAATTTAAAAAAATGTCTATAAAATCTTTTTTACTCAAGAAAATGTTATCAAGTCAGATGAAGGGTGTTCCACAGGCAGATCAAGATAAGGTTTTTGGTATGCTCGAGAAAAATCCAGAGCTATTTCAGAAAATTGGACTAGAAGTTCAAGATGAAATGAAAAGAACAGGTGCAGATCAAATGACAGCTACTATGAAGGTGGTTAAGAAGTACGAGGCAGATTTGAAGGGGCTAATGTAGATAAATAAAATCACTCAATCTGCTTTGTTGCAGTTCAATTTTATTCATTCACCGTACGTTTTGTACGACTCATTCACAAATTTCCTGCGCCTAGCATCTCAAGCAATTTTATTTATCTAAGTCGAGTGATATGATAATATATATCTATGTCTAAAAAAATCTTTGTACTTCTTGGTCATCCAGATACGGAATCAATGTGTTGCGAGCTAGCAGATAGTTATGCAAAAGGTGCTATATCATCTGGTCATGAAGTTAGAAGATCAAACTTGGGAGATATGAATTTTGATCCTATTTTGCACAAAGGCTATAAAGTTATACAAGCTCTTGAGCCTGACCTATTAAAATTTCAAGAAGATGTACGTTGGTGTGACCATCTTGTTATTATTTACCCATCTTGGTGGTCTACTATGCCTGCTCTACTAAAAGGATTATTTGATAGAGCGTGGCTTCCAGGTTTTGCATATAAATTTAAACCAAACGGTCTGGGTTGGAATAAACTACTAAAAGGCAGAACGGGTCGTGTTTTTGTAACATCTGATTCAGCACCTCTACTTGCAAGATTTCTATTCGGAGATAATACAAATGAAATACAGGACGGTATTTTATGGTTCGCTGGCATTAATACCAAAATGAAGAAATGTGGCCCTATGAAAAAGATTTCTCCGGAAAACAGAGCAAAATGGGTTTCAAAGTTTTTCAATTACGGCAAAAGAGTTTATTAAAATTAAAAGACTGCTTTACATAAAGTAAAACAGTCTTAATTTACTGCAACAGGTTCTTTTGGCAATATTGTTATATGAAATACAGCTTGTCCAAATTCTTCTGTTACATCAAAACTTTCACCATCTTCAAATTTTAGTAAATTTTCACGTAACCAGTTTATAACCTTTGGTTTTAACTGAACCATTTTATCTTTTTTTAACCAAACTGGATCCAATTTACCTAAGTCTATGGTAGCACCAGTAAGATGGAGCGAGCGTCTTTCACCTGTAATTGCAGCAGCATTCAAGTTTGGCGAGACATTACCATTTTTTCTAGTTCCAGTACCTTTAGTAATCTCAAGTTGTCTCGGAATATTTCTGACAGCTGAGTTTATT
>CAZKGG010000108.1:0-2095 GCA_964552385.1 uncultured Candidatus Saccharibacteria bacterium | reverse complement strand
TATCTAGGAAAGAGTGAGAATATTAATGATTTGATAGCTAGAATTACCAAAAAATTAAAGTCTAAATTTGTAATTAAAGATCAAAGTACAAAATACAATACACTTTTTTGGTTATTAAGTTACAAACAAGGAGAACACAACATCAAAGTTGAGATTTCTACAAGAGATGTCTCATATAACCACTACAATAAAAAAATACTATACGGCGTAACGATAAACGTTCTCGATATAAAAGATATAATTCCACATAAGATGGTAGCATTCACAGAAAGACCGTCGGTTGCAAACCGAGATATTTTTGACATCCATTATTTATTAGGATCAACATATGCTAACGACATAAATTATGATGTAATTAAAAAAAGGACAGGTGTGGACAAAAAAACTTTTTACAAAAATCTACTTAAAAACTTAAATAGTATTAATCCAAATACAATACTAACAGGGTTAGGTGAAGTACTATCAAAACCACAAAAAGATTGGGCGAAAGCAAAACTTATTTCAGAAACAAAAGAGTTAATAAATAAACAAATCGATTTAATTTGATCCAAACATCATAATTTATGTGACATTTAGACTAATTTCAATCAAAAAATTGTATTATTAAAACTAACATTTTGTTTTGTGCTCGCTATAATATAGAATAGTGATATGGCAGATGCACATGCAAATTTCGCATATTCAACAATAGCAACAGCACCAAGCCCTGCAGCATCAGGGACATCTTTAGTTGTTGCAAGCGGACAAGGGGCACTTTTCCCTACTCCACCATTTAATGCAACCGTTTGGCCAACAGGTGTACAGCCATTATCAACAAATGCAGAAATAGTAAGGGTCACAAATATTTCAACAGATACATTAACAATTACAAGAGCACAGGAAGGAACAAGCGCAAGAACAATAGTTGTTGGTGATCAAATTGCTGCAACAATAACCGCCAAAACTTTTACAGATCTTGAAATTGACTATATCAACACATATACACCATTTGTTATGGCATCAGGAGGTACAGGTCTTCAAACGCTTGCATCTAACTACACTAATTCAAGTTCACAAGGAACACTTGTTTTATTTCCTTTTAAAGTAACATCACCAATTGTATTTAACCAAGTATTAGTTCCCCAATCTCTTTCGTTTGTCACATCAGCAACAGCACAAACAATTAGCAATTCATTTTACTCACACTTCGGTATTTATAGCATGAAAGACAGTTCTATTCTTTCTTTAATATCTTCAAATTCATTTTCCATAGGGCAAACATTAGGAAGCGTTAGCTTAACTTGGAATTACCCAACATCAACAGCAACAAGTGGTTATGCTTACGGATCATTTCCTGCAGGTAACCTTACAGCCACAGTACAAATGTCATCATATATTTCAGGATCAAGGGTTGTTGGACTACAATTTGGAGGTAATATGACATTAACAGGTAATGATTATTGGCTTGGAGTTATGTCGTGTAGATCAACAGGTGTTGCATCAACATATGGACTTTCTCACGCTGGAATAATTGGACAAATTATGAATCCTGTTAATATGCCTTCAACTGTTTCAGGCCCAGCGCCTATTGGTATAGCACCAGGACTTTGGGGACAACTAAACACAAACGTTACAGGATGGTTTGGTAGACACATGGTTGGCATCATGAATGCAGCGACCTATCCAAATTATTTAGGGACAATTGTTCCAAATAACATTTCTCTTATTCAAATAAATGGACCTTCTGCTGTTGGTTCAATACTACCTGCATTATCTTTTGTCTCTACTTAAAAAAATACTGTGAGCTTTTTTTAATTACTGCTATAATGTCTCTATATGGCAGATGCACATGCAAATTTTGCATATTCAACAATTTTACTAGACGCTAATCCGCCAGGGGTTGGAACTAGTGTTACGGTTCAATCAGGTGATGGGGCACTTTTCCCTACCCCACCTTTTAATGCAACCATTTGGCCAGCTGGTGAACAGCCAACAACTGCGAACGCGGAAATTGTAAGAGTCACAGCAATTAACACTGATGTTTTTACAATTGAAAGAAGACAAGAAGGATCTGCACAACGAGACATTTTAATTGGTGACCAAATAGCTGCAACAA
>CAZKGG010000107.1:0-2110 GCA_964552385.1 uncultured Candidatus Saccharibacteria bacterium | reverse complement strand
CCTTGAATATTCCAATGTATTCATCTCCAGGTTTTGAGGCTGATGATATGCTCGGAACTATTGTAGAGAAATTAAAAGGCAATAAAGATATTGATGTTATTATTGCTTCTGGTGATATGGATACTATGCAACTTATTAATGATGATAAGGTTCGAGTTTATACTTTAAAAAAGGGAATTAAAGATACTATTATTTATAACGAAGATGCTGTAAAAGAAAGATTTGGTTTTGGTCCTGAACATTTAACTGATTACAAAGGTTTGAGAGGGGATCCGTCTGATAATATTATTGGAATAAAAGGTATTGGTGAAAAGACTGCTCAAGAACTGATTGTTAATTTCGGTTCTATTGAGGAAATGTATAAAAAGTTAAAGAAGGATGAAAAAGCTTTTGAGAAAGCTGGAATAAAAAAGCGAATAGTTGAACTCTTGAAAGAGGGAGAGGAAGAGGCACTATTTTCAAAAACATTGGCAACAATCAGGCGAGACGCACCAATCCATTTCACTATTCCAGAGAAAGTTTGGAGAGAAGATATTGATATGAAAAAAGTTCAAGATCTTTTTGTAGAGTTTGAATTTAGAACATTAGCATCAAAGTTCGCAGAAGTTTTATCTCTAGATATGCCGGAGGGTATATCTAGTAACGCTAGTCCTGAGGAGGTGAGGGAGGTGGGTCTCTTACTATGGGTTGTTGATTCAAACAAAACCAATCCAACTCTTGATGATATTTTGTCATATACAAGGACAAATAATATAAATGATGCTAGAAAGGTTTTGGAAAAAAATATAAAGGATCAAGACCTTTCATTTGTTGTTGAAAGTATAGAATTACCACTCTTACCAATAACAAAGAGAATGACAGAACTTGGAATAAAAATAGATGTCAAAAGACTTGAGGAGTTGTCAGTAAAATATCACAAAGAGTTATCTAACTTGGAAAAGCAGATATGGAAAATTGTTGGTGAAGAATTTAATATAAGCTCGCCAAAACAACTTGGGGAAATGCTCTTTGTAAAAATGGGATTAAAAGCAAAGAATCAAAAGAAAACTGCAAGCGGTGGATTTTCAACAAAAGAATCAGAGCTTGAGAAACTCAAGGATGAACATCCGATTGCTGGACTTATATTGGAATACAGAGAGCTTGCAAAGTTACTTGGTACATATATAGACACTATTCCAAAAATGGTTGATGAGAACAATAGACTACACTCCGAATTTCTACAGGCAGGTTCAGCTACTGGTAGAATGGCGAGTCAAAATCCTGGAATTCAAAATATTCCAAATAAAACAGATTTAGGTAGGGAGATAAGAAAATCATTTATTGCAGAAAAAGGTTGGAAGTTGGTTACATTTGATTACTCACAAATAGAGTTACGAATAGCTGCGTTTTTATCTGGTGATAAAAAGCTAATAGAGATTTTCAAAGAAGGATTGGATGTTCACACAGCAGTTGCTTGTGAGGTTTTTAGTGTTGAGCCAAAAGACGTTACCAAGGAGATGAGATCAAAAGCAAAAACAATTAACTTTGGCGTTATGTACGGTATGGGTGTGACGGCACTTCAAAAAAACATTGGTACAAATAGGGAAGAAGCTCAGCAGTTTCTAGATGGTTATTTCAATAAATTTTCAGGACTTGCAGAATATCTTGAGAGAGTAAAAAGAGAAACAGCACAAAAAGGTTACACTGAGACTTTTTTTGGTAGACGTAGATATTTCCCAGATATTCATTCGAAACTTCCATTTATGAAAGCATCTGCGGAGAGAATGGCAATAAACGCACCTATCCAAGGTACAGAAGCTGATATTATAAAACTAGCAATGATAGAGATAGATAAATTTTTGGATAAGAAAGATTTGAAAGATGATGTCAGACTTTTATTGCAGGTACATGATGAGTTAGTTTTTGAAATAAAAGAAAAGTTAGTTCCTTCAGTTTCTCCAGAGATAAAAAGGATGATGGAGGGGGTTATAGATACAAAGAAAACTGCTGGTATAGTTATGATTACAGAGTGTTCAGCAGGAGATAACTGGGTAGAAACTAAAAAAGTAATATAAATATGTTGTACGTAATATACGGAGGAGATACACATAAGGCCAGAAAAAAACTTCAT
>CAZKGG010000106.1:0-2131 GCA_964552385.1 uncultured Candidatus Saccharibacteria bacterium | reverse complement strand
TTAGAACTCAAACGGACGCGCAGGTGCGCGGAACAAAGCTCGAAGGGGAAAAGGTTTCAGGAACGTGTGTTGTATGCGGAGACGCAGCCCATCATATTGTGTACATAGGTCGGAGCTACTAACCTTTTTATAGTTCTATTCTTCAAACTCTTTATGTTTCGCAGAGTTACTTCTTTTCTCTCTACAAATAGGTATTTCTTTTTTGGCCTTCTAGCTTTTTTTGCTTTTTTACTTGTGTTTCCCCTTATTTTATCTTCCTTTGCCTCTCCTCCAATTACTTTTAATCAACACACTATTGAAGAACTTGATAGAACTTATCATATTGCTTCCTTTGGAGAAAGGTTCCATTCTTATCTTTCTTTCTATTCTTTTACTCTCAACAATTTTTTTAATAGACCTCAAAATCCTCCTCTTTTTGACGAGCAAGAGGCACTATTTGGCTATATTTTTGCTTCGTTACCTTACTACGCAATTGTTTATCCGACTGAAATGTACTATTATTATTCTTTGTCTTTACCCGATGCAAATATCTCGGGCAATTTACGACTTGTCGAGTTACCTAATAATCGTTTAAGTTTTGGATACTTTGATGCAGATAATCAGTCTCGTCTTCATGCACGCATGATTGGTTCTTCTGAGGGTTTGGAGATTAGACGTTTTTCTGATACTCTCTACTCTGTTTTTTATCGTGGGAAAACGGTCTTTTTTAGGCTCTCATCAACATGGGATGATATGCCTTCCTCGATTTCTTTATTGCCCCAAGAGAAAGTTATTACACATGTTCGCGATGAGTCTGGGGTTTTCTTCTATCTTCTTTTTGATAACACCACTCGTTCTTTTTACTATCTTCTCGATGAAGAGAACCCTCTTAGTGAGCCTTTAGTGGATTTAGGTGAAAACATCTTCATAGGTGAACGGACTGGATTTGCATTTTATCATGATATTTCTCTCTCTCGAAAAGTGTTATTTGGAGTTAATACATATAATATAGAGGGCAATACTCATTTTGATGGTCCTTTCGATCAAGTCTACCCCTTTCTTGATATACGTGAAACTATTTATGCTTCTTACCCCTATACTCAACTCTTGGGTGTTGATACTTATGGTAACTTTTTGAATCTAGAAGGAATGCGTGTTTCTATTTCGCCCTATTATGAGTACACGACTACTTCTGAACTTGTTGGGCTTGTTAATGACTGTCTTCTTATAGAAAACCAGAGTTATTTCCTGGCTTGTATCACTTATGAGCCTAAAAGAAATTATCATTTAGATTCACCATCTTTTTATTCTAACGGTACTATAAGGGGGAAAATTTAAATACTTCATTTATATTCTTCGCTTAATGATTAAGAAATTTCTTTTTGGTTTCTTTTGTGGCTTTCTTGTTTTCCTTCTGGTTGTAAGTTCTTTTGGGTTCTTTTCGATAGGACAACTTCAATTTGGATCGCAGGATAAGGTTGCTTTATCTCCTTCTGTAGAGAATGCATATAGCATTTCTGGTTATCACGACACCGGTATTAGTCGGGTTTGGGATGACAATGATCATGATTTTGCTCATTCTTTAGATCACCATAACTACGACCTGAGTCACGATTGGAGAGATAATGAGCACCACTATATTTGGAGTATTGATGGCCATCGTACTGCTAGTAGTTATGAATGGAAGGAACAAGACCATAAATTTGATTGGTCTATCAATAATCACCTTGTTGCTACCACTCAAGAATGGACTAAGAAAGGCCATAACTACGATTGGAGCGTTGGTGGACATCTTACTTCTTTGAGTCAGGATTGGAGAGATAGGGTTCACTTTTATTTCGAGTCTCGTCTTGTTCATAGTGTCGCTATTAGTAGCGAATGGAAGGAACAAGACCATCGCCTTTCATATAGTCTTGATGGCCATAATATTGCCCTTTCAAAAGAGTGGAGAGAAGAGAGCCACGTTTATCGCTGGTCTGTGGAAGGTCATGAAACCTGGGTATCCGGCGCTCCTGGCCGAGACATAGGTCCTCCTGTTGTTGTTAGTTAAATTTTTAGTCATACGAATATTTTTATACACTTTTTAGCTTAGGGGTCTATGAATCCTGGGGATGTTGTAACCTTGCGCCTTGCACGTGAAGAACTTACCTGT
>CAZKGG010000105.1:0-2165 GCA_964552385.1 uncultured Candidatus Saccharibacteria bacterium | reverse complement strand
TAGATAAGAAGTGCCTTAGATGTAACGGTAGCGGAATGGTTAGAAAAGTTGATATAAGAAAGTTAGGAAACAAAGATGACAAAAAGAAATAAATTTAGTTTAAGAGATAAGCTTATGTCAGAGTTTGAGTTTATAAGCATAGGTCTTTTAATTTTCTTATCTCTAGTAATTGTAACTTTTTTTATTTGTACTGGTTTACTGGGATTCTATGCGTACTAAATTTTTTGTCATGGTTTTGTCATGTATTTTAACTTGGATCATTGTTTTATTTGGTTTATTTATGTGCGGAATTTTATTAGGTGTGGGAATTTGGGGAATTGCTAATAGATAAGGTTTAATTTTGAGTTGTTAGCTTAACATTTGTTTAGATAGCAACTTAGGATTCAATCTAGATCCTAAATAGAAAAGGTAAGTGGAGATGGATACTTCTCAAAACAACTGTACTCACTCACTCAACAACCACCGACTAGGAGATAAACATCATGGCTAAACCCGAAGAAAAAGACGGCAATGTCAAGCAAGACGAGAAGACCACTGCCAAAGAGCAGGGTCAGAGTGAGGGCGAGGTTCGAAAGACTTGGCATCAGGCACGTGAAGACGCCCAGAACAGCAACCATCCCTATGATATTTGGTTGACTCGTGGCTGGAAGCGTAATAACGACGACGATGATGACGACGAAGATTAATTAGTTCGAGAGACAACAGAATAGGGGGAAAGTGTGTTTATCTACGGATAAACTACAAGTACCCCACCTTTTTAAATAATTGAAAGAAATAAAATGATCTACACAATTTTAATAAGTTTAATAAGTTATACGTTAGGGGTAGTACTCTCAAACTATCTTTTAAATAGAAGTAAGAAAGTGGATATGAACCAACTAGCACGGGCAGTGACACTAGAAGAAGGACACAAAGAAAGTTTGGATATAGCACAAGTAAAAGAAGTGCTAAAGATTACATTGAAACAATTGGCAAAAATGAGTAGAGCAGAAGTTAATTATTTGCTAGGGAGGCATAAATGAGCGTAGTATATTGCCACAACTGTGGAAAACGTAATCACGAGGGAAAGTTAAACCCCAATCATAGGCATGGCATGGCCAAAAGCAAAATATATAGCACATGGTGCGCCATGATTAAAAGATGTGAAAACCCAAAAGATATAAGTTTTAAGAACTACGGCGGTAAAGGAATAAAAGTATGTCCCCAGTGGAAAACTTTCGTGGGGTTTTACAAAGACATGGGTGGATCTTACAAAGAGGGACTCTCCATAGAGCGGAAGGATAACAGCAAAGGATACTATAAGGAAAATTGTTGTTGGATTCCTAGGAGAGAACAATCTAAAAATAGATCAAATAACCATAAGATAACGGTTGGGAACACTACCCTACTTCTATCCGAATGGTGCAAAAGAATGAATATACACGTGAGCACGTTTTACTTTAGAAGAAAGTTTATGCATATGGGAGAGCAGGAGGCTATCATAATGAAAAAGGATGAAAAGAAAAGTTTGGCAGGGAGGCACAAGAATAGACCATGAAGTTTAAAGAGTTTTTATATAAAAAATACATTTCTGATATGAATCCCCTAGATGATGATATGGAGGATGGTTTTTATAGATGGATTGATAATTTGGAAAAGGGCTCCTTGATGAAATATGCAGAGCATTTCGAGGAATGCCATAAAGAGACGGGATTCGACCCAGCTACGTTTGATAGTGGGTTTGGCCTCTTAGCATTACAACGTGCAGTTTTACCGCAGGACGAAAGACCAGATAACAAGGCAGACCCAACCGTACGAGAAAATCACACACCCGAAAATTTAGGGGAATTAAGGAAAGAAGCATACCAAGAGGGTTTTGATAAAGGAAGACTGTACGAGGCGATGTTACAAAAAGAGCCTATACCAGAAACCTATATTTCTAACACTACGGGGCCCATATGTAAACTACCCCACCTCAATAGCCATAACTTGTTGGACAGGTTTGCAAAATGGTTAGAAAATGACCAAATAAAAGAATTCGAGGGTATGAAATTGGGTAATGGAATTGTTTTAGGAAGAGCTATTAACTATACCAAATTTACAAAAAAGTTAGATGAGTTCCTAGAAAGTGAGTCCAAACATGAATAAACAAAATATAGAACAGTTGAAGAAAGAGTTTAAGATGG
>CAZKGG010000104.1:0-2219 GCA_964552385.1 uncultured Candidatus Saccharibacteria bacterium | reverse complement strand
ATTGTCTGGATCACGAATAAGGCTAGGATTGAAGTCATAGCGTCTACAAACAAGAAAGTAGTCACGAAAATACACTCGTAATCATCCTCAGTTTCACTAATAATATTTCCCAAATGCGGCCAGCTACTAACATGATCAATTAATATATCAACTTTATTTCGCCTCTCACAGGGCAGCAACTACAAGAAAAAGAACAAAAGAAAAGAAAAAAAAGAAAATGAAAAAAAAAAAAAAACTACAAGCTAATAATACTGTTAATACTGAGCAAGTAATTAGCACCAATAATTACAGCAGTCTCTGGCGTATGACAGTTTTGAATCTGCTATACGTACAGCCAATGGTCACATTATATTCCTCAGCTAGTTGAACAACTTTTATTTTACTAAACATGAAGTATAAATTTCTAAGAACACTATTGCCAGTAGAAGGCAGTTTACACAAAAATACATACTTCCTTATATCAATATTAACTGATAACGGCAAAAAACCTGAAAACCTGCAGATATCAATAATACAATTTTGATCATTGACTTGAAAAAGTTTCCAGTAAATACTGTTCCAGGCATTGACCAAGCGAGAATATTCACTTTTCAAAAAATCAATACATTCACATGCATAACAAAGTAGTGGCTTGCAGTAGGCACTAAACAAATTGAGAAGGACCACTTCATTCATACGTCCCTTGCACTTTGATAGAATAGAATTAACAGACTTGAAGAATTTACTTATAGGTTCTCTCAAGTTCACTCTAAAACGTTTGCCTGTCACAATATACACCCCTAAATATTTAGCCTCTTCTACAAAAGGTAAGTCAAGCCCATGCAGGGTAACATTATTACATACATGTCTGAAGGCCTGTCCAATCCTAATTATCATAGATTTTTTAACATTGAAAGCTATATCTAAATGACTAGCAGCAGTCAAACATATATTCAACATTCTCTGCAAGGAGGAGAGCGAGGCAGACAATAACATCAAGTCATCTGCATACATAACACAACCAAGATACAATCCATCAATACAACATCCTTCATTACTGTTTTTCAAGTCAACAATAATATTATCAACATATATAGCAAACATTATTGGGGACAAGACACCACCTTGCCTAACACCACAAAGTACATTGAAACACTTAGAAAAACATCCATTCCACTGCACAGTAGCATAGCATTTGCTTTAATAATAACATTAAGAAATTTGATAGGCAAATTACGTTTCATTAATTTGATGTAAAACCCATGGTTGTTTACCTTATCAAAAGCTTTAGACATATCTAACAAACACACATTAATAGTAGAAACCATGCTTAGTGAATTGTTCAATGACAGATCTAGCAACATAAATTGCACTATTACATCCCGACTTCTTTTTGAAACCAAACTGCAGGTCTGATGAATATAAAAAACTACTATAAAGATCTAAAAGGCACATTTCAAACAGTTTAGCAATATTTGAACTAAGAGTAATTCCACGATAATTGGTGCTAGAAGTTTTATCACCAGACTTATCTTTTATGATGGGTATTATTATGCCACTACCGAATTCACGTGGAACATAACCATAATACAAAATACTATTGAAAAGAGTAGCTAACATCGACTGGACTGCTGGATGAGCATATACAATGTGTTCTGGTTCAACTTCATCAAGACCAGCAGCCTTACCCAGCTTGAGACCTTGTATACATTTAGTAATTAGCTCATTATTGATGATATAAACCTCATCATTGCTAGTAACGCTACCAATATACTCATGTCTTAGTCTCAAAGACTCCTCATACAGCTTATCACTGGTAGCTGCACAGTTACTAGTACAGGCTTGTTCGAAAACAGCAGCAAAGTTATTAGCTATAAGAGCCATATCATTCTCACCATCAACAAACTCGGAAAGTTTGACTTTACTACAAAATTTAGAAGACCAAGACTTCCAAAAGGCAGGTTGATCCTTTTGTAACAAATATTCTTGTTATGTGAACTCATTTTCTACACCTCCGCACGTTTCTTCGCTCTCGGATTTATACTTTTGTTGAAATGCAGGGGCGTCCACGCCATAGGGGGAAGGAGGCAAATGCCTCCGATTCGGGCTAGGGGAAAGAAATTTCAAGCAAGGGGGAATTGTTATACGCGTGGGGTGTAATTGACAGTGGACAGGACATCGTATGACTTATTCTAATTTTTAAGTAGTACCTGACCAAAGTGTTTATTCTTGGCAAGGTC
>CAZKGG010000103.1:359-2230 GCA_964552385.1 uncultured Candidatus Saccharibacteria bacterium | reverse complement strand
ACGTTTTGTTTGTGACCAAAGTGTACATTTAGTACTCTGCGGGAGCAAACAAAACTAGCAACACAGAAATCGGACAAAAAGACTATAAATTTAATACTTACGAATAACTCCTCGCACTATAGCTGCTATCTTTAGATCATATGTTGGATATATTGGTGAGTAGTTTTTATTGGCAGCCTTTAGATAAACTATGTTCCCCTTTTTCTTGAAATATTTCATAGTCCAGCCACCATCCACCTCAGCAATAACTATATCTCCATCTTTTGGATCACCACGTCTCTCAACTAAAACTAAGTCACCTTCGTGTATACCTTCATCAATCATTGAATCACCTTTGACCTCTAAAAGATATACTGAACTTTTTTTACCACCAATCAGGTACTCTTCCAAACTCAATGTATCAGTTCCTTGATCAACAGTTGTTGGAATACCAGCCTCAACAAGTCCCAAGAGTGGAACTTCACCAAAAATTTTCATAGGAGTTAGTCTACCTTCAGAATCCTTGTCGACAATACCATCATCAACTAGTTTGTTTATGAGTTTATAAACTGCATTTTTTGACTTGAATCCAACAAGATCCATTATCTCTTTGTAACCAGGCATTCGTCTATTCTTTCTATAGAAAGAAAGTATCTTGTCTCTGTATGTTGAATATTTTTCGTTACTCATATTTTTAAATTAGACTAAATGATCTGAGCATCCAACTTGATTTTGTTCTTTTTATATTTGCTAAACTGTTTAGAATAAATTTGTGTCTCTTTGCTTCGTTTGAGTAAGACAATCCTCTAACTATTTTCATGTCGATTATCTCATTCAAAACTCTGAGTTCCTTTTTCAATGATTTTTCGAAATTTTGTTTACTCATTTTTTTAATAATTTAACTTTATAATTTAAACCCTGGTAATTTGTTATGTTTACATTATAGGTGAACTTGGGTTCACCAGTCAACAACACCTCCCAAAAAAGTTGTGGATAAGTATAAAAAAGGGGCAAAGGTCCACGACCTCTACCCCTTTCAGTATCATTTTTACTGCATTTTGATTAGATATCTTTCTTCGTAAAAATATTTTTGTAACTTTGAACACGATCTAGTCCAAAACGAAAATGAATGTGCGAGTCCATCGTATAACTGAACTGCCTGCTTGCTAGATGAGTACTGCGAGGCTTTGGCGTAAAGCATTGAACCGACTTGGTCATACCACCCTACATCATGCCGTCTCCTCATCTGACGCCGAAAGTAACCTGCCAAAAGAAGGCTTTTTGAGCCACCAGTAGCAAACGTATCAGCATCGTCTGTTGGCTTATTTCCAATTACAAATCTATCAAAAACAGCTACAAGATTTTCTGGAGTTGAAAACAGACCATCACTTTGTGAGCACCGACGACAAATACAGGGCGTCTCACCACACTTTTTTGTTTGACAAGATGTGATAGCAAAGTGAGCCAAGACGCTTGTTACGTACATAAGCTCTCTGTCATTATCACTTTTACGACCAGTTACCTCACATAATCCTTGAAAGAAAAATTCAAATGTTTGACGTTCATCATTAGACAAAAGTTCACGTAATGGGTCCATGGCGCCTCCATACATGTTCTATTTTTTATTCTATACAAGACTGTAAAATATGCAATTAAAAACTACTGATTGCACCAGTAGTTTTTAATTAACAAACAAATTATTCTATATCGTATTTTAGTTACCTTTTATAACTTGTATGGTACCAGTTCTAATACCTGTTTCAGATGAAGGAACAGAATTTGAAAACATCATATTTCCACCCTGAGCTCCGTACATCACAGGCATTGCTCTATGACCATATCCATAACTATAACCTTCGATACCCGCTTTGAGTTCACCAAACTTCATTCCG
>CAZKGG010000103.1:0-349 GCA_964552385.1 uncultured Candidatus Saccharibacteria bacterium | reverse complement strand
CACCCAAGTAATAATTAGAATTCCCAAGAACCATCGTAGTAAATGTCTACCACCAAATCCACACATATTGCCACACTTACCACAATGTCCGTATCCTGAACCACAAACATCACATCGATTTTGATTATTTCCTTCCATTTTTATTTAAGAATTATTTTTAATGTGTAAATTATATCACAACAAAAAATATTACAAATATGTATATAAAAATTAAATATACAATGAAGCCCGCGAACGAAGCATGCTTCATTGCGGGCCAATATTTCTCCCTAAATTTGTTACCTCAAAGGAACAACTGACATTTCCCGACCACGATGACCGAGAGACTGACGAAGTGAAGCGAGGAAGA
>CAZKGG010000102.1:0-2253 GCA_964552385.1 uncultured Candidatus Saccharibacteria bacterium | reverse complement strand
ACAGAATAGAGATCTCTTTTGTTGTATGGCAACATAGAAGATGAGACCTTGAGATACTGCTGAATATTTTGTTCGGCAAATATAGTTGCAGGACCACAGTTTGCAGATCCGACAACAGGGAGTGAGAACACAGTATTAACGGTTGATTTCACAAGACCTCGTTTAACAGGCTTTATAACCCCTTGTTCAAGGTTCATCTGAATCATTCCAGCCTTTTCAAGCTGTTGTAAGTGGTATTTCACTATTTGCGGTTTGTCAGGCACGCCAATTTTATCGGCTATTGTTCTAAGGCTATATGATCCAATGTTCGGATCACTGTCTATGAGAGCTAAAAGCTGTTTCTGTTTGTTGTGCATACCTCCATTATAGCATACTTTTCAACTTGCAACAACATAAATTTGACACTTTTGACGGCAATCTGATATACTTTCCCTATGGAGCAAAGTCTGCAATTGAATCGGGTAACACAGCTTCCAAAAAAAGGTGAAAAAGTCATCATTCTTGAGCTTACCGATATTCAATTGCATTCTAATGCAAGACCTACCCAATCGGTTGGTGGTGCAATACGACGCTCCATAGAAAATAATAAGCCTGGTCGTATCTTTTCTTCCCTTGAAAAGAAACAAGAATCAAGTGTTGATCAAAATTCATTAGAGTTCACTATGCCGTTTGCAATGAACGATCCTGTACTAAAGCAAACAATCCATGACTACCAACAACAAGGTTATCGTGTATTGATTCAAATGCCGAAGTCAGGACTACCGATTCATCTTGGCAAGGATGCTGTCGAATTTATGAACAGTACCCGAGGAAAGCGAATCTTGAGAAAGATAAAGAAAGACAAAGGAAATTAAATAAATACGCGTCGTAAAAGCGAATAGTGCAACGCCACAAGCCATGCCTATTCCGCGCAAGAAGTAGTTTGAGGTTTTTCGGACCTCTACTTATTTCGTGTGTGGAATAGGCTTTTTCTATATCCATACATTTTATTAAAGATTAATTAATAAAATGCTATGAAAAAACTTTCATGGACTACAGGAGTTAGAGAGGTCAAAGACCTACTCCCTTGGCAAGAAAACCCAAGAAAAATCTCAAAGGTTGCGTTAGATAAATTAAAAGAAAAAATCACACGAAACGGGTTCCATAGCGTGATCGTGATTGATACCGACAATACAATTCTGTCAGGTAATCAAAGAAAAGTCGCACTCATGGAACTTGGTATTAATACTGTAGATGTGATGATCCCTAGTCGTAAGCTAAGTGATGCAGAACGAAGAAGGATTGGCATTGAAAGCAATATCAATGACGGCGAATGGGATTTCGAGAAATTGAAATCATTTGATCTGGAACTACTCCAATTTGCAGGATTCGATGAAAAAGAATTAGTGAAGTTTTGGGACGAAGAAAAAGACACCAAAGACGACAAGTTCGATGTAGACAAGGAGCTTAAGAAAATTAAAACACCTCAGACAAAGTTGGGTGATCTTATTATCATGGGTAATCATAAGTTGCTTTGCTCAAGTTCTACTGATATCACTGCGGTTAAAAAACTATTCGGTGATGATAGAGCTACCGCTATCTATAGTGATCCACCTTTTAATATCGGGCTTTCATATGACAAAGGCGTGGGCAATAAATCAAACTACGGAGGTTCATTCGATGATAATCAATCACCAGAAGCATACAAAGAATTTATCCGCCAAGTTCTTAAATCATCACTCTCAATATCCACTAAAGATACCCATGTCGCATTTTGGTGTGATGAAGCGTGGGTGTGGGTTTTTCAAACCTTGTACATGGAACTGGGTGTAAAGAATCGTAGACTAAACATTTGGATCAAAAACAACTCCTCACCTATACCCACCGTTGCATTTAACAAGTGTGCGGAGTATTGCGTGTACGGAACAAAGGGGTCGCCTTATTTGTCTGATCTGGTCAAAAATCTTAACGAGATTCAGAACAAAAACTGCACTACTGGCAATCAACTTCTTGAAGATATCTCTAACATTTGGGCAACTAAACGACTACCGTCAAACCAAATGGAACATCCGACAAGCAAAAATCCAGAATTACATCACAAGTTCATAATACGATGCACAAAGCCTGGAGACATAATCTTCGACGCTTTTTCTGGTTCTGCTAGCACTATGATCTGTGCAGAACAGCTTGATCGCAAAGTGTACTCACTTGAAATCGAACCCGTGTTTTGTGATTTGGCAATTCGCAGATACGAAAAACTGACTGGTCGCAAAG
>CAZKGG010000101.1:0-2301 GCA_964552385.1 uncultured Candidatus Saccharibacteria bacterium | reverse complement strand
TTTTCTTATTAGTTTTTATTTTAAATGAATTCTCCTTATAACTGAACTTGATAATATTTGCAATTAGTACAACAGGCAGGAGCTTATATACTGGAAACTGTACTGAACCTTTTGCGTACTTGTACTTACCGTGGATATCTTTTTTAAATTCTGTAATAGCAGAAGGCATTGGATAAAATCCGATATGCTTTGGAAACGAACAAAAATATAGAAATCTACCGTTGTAGTTATAATACGGCACATTGTAACTGATGCTCTCGACTGCATTTGGAGCATTTTTCTTTACGAGTTCTCTCATCTGTTTTAACATTTTCGCTTGTTCCTTTGGCTGAGCTTTTATGTATTCTGAAACAGTTTCAAATTTATTTTCTTTCATATAAATATATTAACATCTTATTAAGAAATAGCACTGAGGTTTTCACCCAAGTGCTAAATTTATTTATTTTACTTTTTGACCATACGTTCAGTGAAAACAACACTACCCTGAACAGTAGTGTACACAACAAAGTCCGCATGCGACCTTGTTGGTCGTGCGGACTTTTTTATTACTTCATTAACCTAGTTAGTTCGATTTCGTACCTAGCTCTAAAAATAGGACCGAATTGAGGATTATTAATCATTTCATTACCAGTCATTCTTAGCTGATAGAAACCGGTTAGAAAGCTCCTTGGGTTATCTCCAAACATCGTCGCGAGCGCGATTGTTGGAACAAGATACGGCTTACCCATTTTTTTTGCCAGTTGCCATTCTTTTTGTACTGCCGGCCACTCAATATCCCACACTTCGTTAGCTCTCACATACAAAGTCCGATTATCTGCTTTTGAAATAGAGTGCAAGGGATGCCTGCCACTCAAGTGCTCATTAACATGAACCATCTCATGATACAAAACAATCATTAAGTAAGATTCTTTATCTTCATATCGCACATCCGGAACTCTAGTAACAAAGTCAATGTTGTACCAGATCAAGATAATATTTTTTTCTCCAACCTTTTCAATAGATGAAAACATTTCTGGATGGAGAATTGTCGGTGAAAACTTCAATGTTCCATCATAGACCATCTTGTACAAAATATCTCTCACAAGTGGTTCAGGATGACGCTGCGTGATAGACTTGAGCATCGACATTGACTGATTAATTTTTGCTATATTATCAGGCGTCAGAACAACTTGAGCTCTTGCAATATTTACAGAAATGAACAAAATCCAAACACACAAAATCAATGTACGTCTCACTTGTGCCTCCTTTGGCTAGTGTGAGTTTCGAGCTGACAATACATTATATTTAGATGCACGTCAATACTACTCGTTATCCAAGATTTTCCAAAGATGTAGTGTCAGAGTTGTGCGGTCACCCATGTGTGGCTCGGCGAGTTTGAGCATTTGTTTTTCTGACGGAAGAGACTTTAGTTTGAAAGCTTTTTGAAAACCTTTTTTCGTACCCAGATCCCCTAACGGTAAAATATCTGGTCGGTTGAGTGCGAAAATAAGAAACATATCTGCTGTCCAAGGTCCAACACCTTTTACCCGCACCAGATGTTCTTTCACTTCCTCATCAGACATTTTGTGAAAGTTTTTATGATCAATAGTTTTATCCACAAACTTTTCTGCAAGGTCTGTGAGGTAACCTAGTTTCTGTGGTGATATTCCTACTCCGCGTAGTTCGGCCACTTTCAGTTTCAGAAAATTCTCTGGAGTTACTTTCTTTCGTCCGAACAATGACAAAAACTTTGCACGTATAGCATTACCCGCTTTGGTCGATATCTGTTGACCTATTATCGCATTCGCAAGTGACAAAAAAGGATTATCCGTAGGAGTTATTTTTCTTAGCTTCTTTTTTTCTATTTTGAGTTTCATTAACTATTCTTTTACTCTAAGAGAAATTACAAAAATCAAAACGTAAAATATAAGACCAAGTGCGCATGTTGGCAAACCTAGAGCATATGCCTTTATTCCTTCTGTAAACAAAACTGGTAACTCTTTGAATGTAAAATACCCAGCAAATAGAACCCCTAAAAATGAAACGCCAGACACAACCCTTAGTCCCTTAACCATATCAACACGACTAGTTACGAGAAGATAACTAGCGATACTCAAAACTAGGTACATAACAAACCCATAGTAACAAGCCGGATATCCTAGAAAGTACGGGCACGACTCGTTAAAAGCACATGTCTCAGTAAAAAACTTTATACCACCTATATACCCTGCAAACAACAACCCACTAAAAGAAAATACGAACAACAAAATTGTTTTTATATCTTTTTTCATACCCCCATTATACTCCTATTTAAAAGGAAAG
>CAZKGG010000100.1:0-2312 GCA_964552385.1 uncultured Candidatus Saccharibacteria bacterium | reverse complement strand
AAATGGAATACCAATTGTACTTATAATAACTAATGCTATTAAAAATTTTTTCATATTTCTACTGTACCATAGTTTCTCTTTCAGAATTATGCAAATGGGTTGCATAATACCTTCAACCGTTGTACAGTAGAAAAAAGTACTTATCTAACCATATAAACCAAAGAACCATGTGCTACGACACGTTTAATCCCCGCCTATCTCCAGTGATGAAACAACAGGTAGATGAACTTCAGCTACTCTATCCGAAACAAGCATCATTCATTAAAGACATTTACGAAGCACTAACCTATGGGTATGGGCTTGCCGCGCAGGTTAACTTGCTCATACTGTTCACTCTACTTCGACACCAGTATCAAAAAAATACTAAAGGCATTCTTGCAAGATACAATTTACTTTACGTCCCACTTTCCATTCTTGCAAAGACCGGGGAACGAATTTGGACTAGGTTCAGGCCACAAGCTGTAAAAGAGCTCCATACGTCATTCCTATCATTTATGATGGCGGAAACAAATCGTAATGCAGTGAATAGAACTTGCAACAAGTATGGCCTCGCTTTCGGACAAGCGCACTGTTGTGGTGTGCTATTCGGCGCCCCTCATGCACTCAAGACATATCAAGAATCTGAATTGTATCATGAACGAAATTTCCTTCGTTCAAGTATCGAGAGTCTCGCCATGCCAATTGAAGAAACATCTTTTGATAATATTCCCGAGAACAACATTGATCTTGGTAAAGCAGAGCAAGAATTCTTCGACCTCTATGAGCAAACATGCCAGCGACTTTTTCTTCCCGAAGATGTGAGTGAAATTCCCGCAAGCTTCCTTGGGTGTGTAAATGCCACATGGGAAAACGTTCTTTCTGTTACACCTACCGCAAAACTATTATCTGTGTGACAAAAAACACAAGGCATCCATTTTAGTGGATGCCTTTTTATTTTTATTGTGCCTGATTCATGAATTTACTTTTACTTCGGTCATAACGCTTACCGATTAGTAACGATTTCTTTAAATCTAAGTGGGCCATAATTACATCACTATTTGTTCCATCAAATGTCGAGAATGACTGATCAAAACCAATAATAGCGATTGGCGACTTACCAAGCTCTTTTATAAAATCGATATCAGTGTGATGCTCCATCACCTTGTTTACAACGAATTCATATGGCACTTCAAAATGATTGAGGAGTCCAGCAATTTGTTTCGCAGTTTTCATCCCATGTACTGTTGGTTCT
Source organism: uncultured Candidatus Saccharibacteria bacterium (assembly GCA_964552385.1). GTDB lineage: Bacteria > Patescibacteriota > Minisyncoccia > Phycocordibacterales > DATDWN01 > C7867-006. Next base: position 1,081 of record CAZKGG010000100.1, on the reverse strand, counting down.
GAAACGATAAGTGCAATATCAAATCCTGTCGGAATTCCTGTTGATACACCATCTGCTCCCGCTTTTTCATCAACGACAACCCATTCGTTTTCTTTAAGTGAAAGAAGTGGAAGATAGACCTTTAGTGAAGTAAAAAGAACATGGCTACAAGCCTTATCAGAGAGTACATCATCGGTCTGTGGGCCAGCAGTCATAAGAAACAAGGTATCACTAAGTTGCTTTGTATATTTTTTCGTGAAGTCATCCTTCGGAGAAAGTGCAAATAACCCTTGCTTATTACTCATAAGTGCTCGGCGATAGTTCTCACTGCTATCAAGTCCACTTATTGCCTTTAAGTCATCCATTGAGCTACCGAGATATGGAAATGGTTCTGTAACACCAAGATTATACGTGAGATCCATATTGTGATCTGCATCAATCGCGAGCACATTGTTTTCTTTTCGTGATGATAAATACTTTACAATATTCGTAGCAACTGTGCTCTTTCCACTTCCTCCTTTTCCCAAAATTCCAATAATCATAAAATTTATTTACATTTATTACATTCTCCTCTTAAAAGGATATCTTTAACAATTTTACCTTTGAATTCTAGTGTCTTTGGCAATTTGACTGACTCTATTACCCCACACTGATTGCAAACAAAATGTTCATGTTTCTTTTTCTCATTTATTGCTTCATAAAAAACATGTTCCTTATTTACATAAACCTTACGAACAGCACCATCTTTTTCAAGCTTTTCAACGTTTCGAAATATTGTTGAAAAATCAACACCTCCAATTTTTCTTTGAATCTCAGTAATCGAGAGCAGATGTGATTTTTTTAAAGTTTCAAGAATTTTATTCTTATAAATACTGTATCGCATATTTACACAGTACATTTTTTGCAAGTTGCTTGCAAGTAAACGCTAGGGTTGATTATTATGTTTTATTATTAAATCAAGTTCCATTTAAAAACCCCTTTGATTCTCAATGGAATCAAAGGGGTTAAGTACACAAATATCAGAAAAAGGTCCTAAGCGGTCTGTTGCGGAACCACCAGACGATGGGAGAACTCGGCATACCAAACGTAGACGCGCTCGAAC
>CAZKGG010000099.1:0-2314 GCA_964552385.1 uncultured Candidatus Saccharibacteria bacterium | reverse complement strand
ACTTTGCTGTGGTCTCTTTTGAAATAGTAGAAAGTAATCGGTCGTTAGGTATAACGATAATAGCATCAACTGCTTGTCGTAGTTCTTCTAGACCTTGCTCTGCAAGCTTCATTCTCATCTGACCTTCAAAGAAGAAAGGTTTTGTAACAACTGCAACAGTAAGAGCCCCCATTTCCTTTGCAATTCTAGCAACGATAGGAGCAGCACCAGTTCCTGTACCACCTCCAAGTCCACATGTAATAAAGCACATATCTGCGCCTTTTATAGCCTCTTGTATTTCTTCTTTTGTTTCCTCAACTGCTCGCTTTCCAAGTTCTGGGTTCATTCCAGCTCCAAGTCCTCGAGTCAAGTTTTTACCTATGTGAATCTTTCTTTTTGCTTGAACATGATGCAGGTCCTGAGAGTCTGTATTTACTGCAATAAAATCAACCCCTTTTACTTTGGAGTTAATCATATGGTTTAGAGCGTTCTTTCCAGAACCGCCAATTCCAAGTACTTTTATTCGTGCGAATGCTTCTACTTCTGGTTTAATTTGAGGCATATTATTTGCTGTTTATGGTTACAGTTAATGTCTTTAATTTCTGTCGTACCAGTACTATAGCATCAAAGTCTACAAATAAAAACAATTGACTAGGTAGTGTCAATTGTGCTCTGATAAATCTATATTTTTAGCTATATTATTTAAATTATGGAAGAAATTGTTTGAAGAAACTTAATATTTTTGCCCCGGTTTTATTCATAGCTGTTTTTATGCCCAGATTCTTTTTTTCTTCTTTTGAAAAACCTAACATACATAATCCATATGCAACTGCCCACGTAGAATCTTTGACACTACTTTTTTGTTCACCCAAAGTCATACTTGCGATTCTTGATGGAAGCTTTAGTGCAGCTTTTGCAAAATCTTCAATGGTTCCAATACCACCTCCACCACCAGTTATAAATATTCCTGCAGGTAGTAGTCCATTTTTACCAACTTTTTTTAGATGGTTCTCTATTAGTTCAAACATATCAGCCAGTCTAGCTGAAATTATTTCATCCAGTTTCTTTTTTGAAAAATTTGTTGAAGTTATTCCACCAATTTTTATATTCTCTGCTTCTTCTAGTGGAATTTTTAGTCCTAGTGCTATGTCGTTTGTTATATCAGTTGATCCAATAGGGAAAACTTCAAGTGATATAGGTATATTGTTTTCAAATATAACTATAGTTATAGTTTCCGCTCCAATATTTGCTAGAACACAACCAGCTATTTTCTGAGCCTTTGTGAGGGTCACAAATGATGCAGCGATAGGTGATGCCATGACGTCTATAACCTCAATACCAGCCTGATCTATGGCTTCCAAAAGGTCATTTAGGTGGGCTTCTAAACAAGTAATAAATAGCATTTTTACCTCTAGTTTTGTGCCTTTCATGTCCAGAGGAGTCTTTGCTAAAACAGGTTTTCCATCTATTTTGTATGAGAGGGGGATACTATGAAGTATTCTATGGTTCTGGATTAGATTTGGAGATATGTTTTGCTCACATATTTCATTTAGTTTATCAATGTCCAAATCTGTTATCTGTAGATCGGCACGACCTATCATAGTGCTTGATGATGATGTAATACCAGAAAGACCTATGCCTCCAACAGCAACATAGGCTTTTGTTATTTTTACACCCGAAGTCTTTTCTGCTTGTCTTACCGCAGCTTGAATACTTTGTGTTACATCCGCACTGTTGATTATATAACCATGTCGTAAACCTTTTGACTCAGTCATACCCGTACCGAGTATTTTAGTAGTATTTTTATTATTTTCTTTGACGAGTTCTGCCACAACCACTTTTACTTGGTATGTTCCGATATCTATTCCGACTGTAATATTGCGCATCATTATTTAAATAGCAGAAATTTAAATCTTGTTGAGTTAAATTTTTTCTGAGACCCCACAGGCCAAAAGCTGGTCTTGTCAACGACCGAGCACAGCGAGGCTCATTGACAAGTTTTGGCCGAGGACAAAGTGAGCTTTCGCTGGAAAAGCGAACGGTCTCAGAAAAACTTTGACGAAAAAGAGATTTAAATTCTAAACTTTTTTCTCAAAATTTCTTCTGCTCTTTCCATTGTACTACCATGGTCCATTCCTTTCAAATGCATCAAACCGTGGATAAATAAAAATGCTATTAAATTATTAAAATTTCTATCAAATTTTTTAGTTTGTCTTTTTGCAACTGCTGGTGTTATAAAAATTTCTCCATTTTTTTTATCTAATGTAAAACTGAGAACGTTTGTTGATTTATTTTTTTGACGATAACTGTTGTTTAGTTGTTTTGATCGTCTTTC
>CAZKGG010000098.1:0-2324 GCA_964552385.1 uncultured Candidatus Saccharibacteria bacterium | reverse complement strand
CAGTTTCTTTCCATTCTTCATGCAGAATGCAAAGGACAACTTTCCAGCCCTCAGCATTGTCATCACATTAGTTAACAATCTTCACGCTCCTTTATGGGTTATTTGAAAGATCTTACCCACCTATAATTATACCACATATTTAGTATAAAAGTCAAGTAAAATATGGCTTAAAATAAGGCTCAAATTTGATATTTTCACTAAACTTGAGTTTCTGTTTGCATAGTGAACTATAGTTCACTTATAATATATACGTGACCAAGAAAGAAAAAGTTATTTTACATATGGACGGTGATGCTTTTTTTGTTGCATGTGAAGTAGCAAAGAATCCGAAACTGAAAGGTCTACCTGTCGTAACTGGCGAGGATCGTGGAATAGTCTCTGCTCTTTCTTATGAAGCAAAAGCTCTAGGTATAAAACGAGGTATGCCTATTTTTAAACTTAAAAAAGAATTTCCAAATGTTTTAGTTTTGCCTGGTGACTACGCTTCTTATGCAAAGTATTCGGAAGATATGTTTGAAGTAGTTCGCAGATATGCTGATGATGTTGAGGAATACAGTATTGATGAGTGTTTTGCGGACTTAACAGGTTTGGATAAACCACTCTATATGACATATAGAGAAATTGCAGAACGAATAAAAAAAGAAATAAATGAAGAGCTGGGTCTTTCCATATCTATTGGTCTTGCACCAACAAAAGTTTTGGCAAAAGTTGCGTCAAAATGGCAGAAGCCAAATGGACTTACTATTATCGAAAAAGAGAATGCTAAAACATTTCTTTTAAAAACCCCTATTGAGAAAATATGGGGCATTGGACCTAGAACCTCTGATTTTTTGAGTAGAAAAGGTATTAGTTCTGCATATGATTTTGCAAACAAAAGTATTGATTGGGTTAAAAATAATTTATCCAAGCCATACGAAACTATTTGGTTGGAATTGAGAGGATTTTCAGTTTTAAATATTGATCCAAATCCAAAGACGGAATATTCATCAATACAAAAAACTAGAACATTTCATCCAGCCACCAATGACAAGAACTTTCTAGTGTCTCAGATTTCAAAACATATTGAGGAAGCATGTAGAAAAGCTAGGTACTATGAACTGTCCGCAAAAAAATTTTCATTTTTTTTGAAAACTCAAGGTTTCAAATACTGTGCATTTTCTAACACCTTATCTGTACCCACTAACACTCCAGAAACTTTAATGCAGATTGTAACAAAAAATATTGATAAGGTTTGGAAAAAAGGTTTGTTATACAGAACTGCAGGTGTTGCATTACAAGATCTTTCACCAACCACAGTAATTCAAAATGATTTATTTGGTGAAACAAAAGAAACAAATAAATTTGAAGTGATTCATAAACAAATAGACTCTCTAGAGGATAAATTTGGTAAAAGGGTTGTCTATTTGGGTTCTACTCACAAATCTTTAAAACAAAAACAAATAGGTACCGATAGTGATGATTTGGACAGAAATCTACTATTTTTGTGAAATAAACATTAATTTAATGTGTATAAAAGTATAGAAATTATCAATTTAATTTAAATTTATGATGTATCAATATGGTTTTTATAGCCCATTTCATATTGTATTTGGATTTTTGAGTTGGATAGTATTTTTCGTAGCTATTTTGTGGTTAATACAAGCCATGAGAGGTAATAATCATTTAATGGATAAGGTGGGAAAGCATGGTTTTGGACGTGATGGTGCCATGGAGTTGCTAAGAGAAAGGTATGCAAAAGGTGAGATAAATAAGGAAGAATTCGAGTCCAAAAAGAAGGATTTGATGGCATAAGTAGGTGGCACTCAAAAAGTGGGTATGGTAGAATATTGGGATACAAAATTTGTTTGTAATTAATTTAAATAAATAATGAATACATTAAGCAAAGAAAAAATCATAGCGGGAGTAGTTGTTTTGGCAGTTGCAATTGGAATTGGATACTCATTTATGGGTAAGACAAAGAAAGCAGAAGTAGCAGTTGAAACTCCAAAAGTAGAAAGTGTAGCAAAGGTTAATGGAGTTGATATTGCGAAGTCCGTTTACGAGTCACAATTAGCTAATGCTATTTCAACTCTAAAGGCACAAGGTGTTAACACAGATGATGCAGCAAAATTAACTGAAATTAAGAATGGAGTACTTAATGATTTGATCAACAATGAGTTGTTGAATCAAGCAGTAGCTGCTTCAGGAGTAGCTGCAACAGCTGATGAGATTGAAAAGCAAGTTCAAGCTCTAGTAGCACAGGTTGGTGGTGCTGATAAGTTCGCAGCAGAGCTTACAAAAGCAAATCTAACTGAGGCACAGCTTCGAATAAACATTGGAAAGCA
>CAZKGG010000097.1:0-2337 GCA_964552385.1 uncultured Candidatus Saccharibacteria bacterium | reverse complement strand
GAACCTCCTTAAAGGTATCAGTATTCAGGTTACAGTAAGAAGGTATATTACTCCTGAGCTGCCTGATACACAAGTGGAGTTTTTGTAGCTCTCGACGCGAGTGGTTAGAATGCTAACTTTAGTATGTAGATCTACAGATGTCAACTAATATACTAGAGTAGCATGACTAAACAAATAAATATTAACTTTGGAAAAAAGGTTCGAGAACTTCGCATAAGGGCGGGAATATCACAGGAAGAACTTGCGGAAAAAGCAGGGGTGCATCGTACTTATATTGGAATGATTGAAAGAGCTGAAAAAAATATTACTTTAGAAAATATTGAAAAATTAGCAGGTGCTTTAGGTGTATCAATAGTTGCTTTATTTGAGTAATTATTTATGCCAGTACAATCGCCTTATCTAAATGTTCCAATAGATCAACGGCTGGGTGTTACAAAAGCGCTTCTAGCTAGGCATCCATTAAAGGAAGAGGAAATCACGAATGTAATTTGTAAGTCATGGGATGATATTTTTAACTCTAAAATTGGTTCCTTTAAAATAGGGAGAGAAATTTTCCCATCGCCTCAAATTATTAGTTTTTTCCTCCATGAATTAACAGCTCATTATCTGACTTTATCTCATAAAGGTTTGTTTGTTGTTGGAAAAAATAAAAACGAAAAAGATATACACCACGTGAAAGATGAGAGTCTGAGTGTAGAAATTAAAGCTTCTTCTCACCCTACACAAATATTTGGAAATAGAAGCTACGCTCAGCCCAATGAAGTAAATACCAGAAAAAGCAAAGATGGATACTACATAACTATCAATTTTGAAAAAATAAGTAAGGAAAATCCAGAGCCAAAAATACTGGCTATTAGGTTTGGTTACCTTGAACATACTGATTGGATAGCACAACTTTCTGCAACAGGTCAACAGGCAAGATTAAAAACTGAAGCTTACTTATATAAATTAATACGAATATATCCTGTTAATCAAACAAACGAAGGGCATTATTAAATGTTTGCAATTCTTGAAGTGTTTTTTCTAATCTGTATTGAATTGTTTTGCAATATTTTGTATTAATCTCAAAACCTAAAAAATATCTGTTCTGTAACATTGCTGTTTTTGCAGTTGTGCCGCTCCCAATGAAAGGATCTAAAATGATATCTCCAATATTAGAAAACCCTGATATCATTCGTTTGATCAAATCTTCTGGAAACTGTGCGGGATGAGGCATCCTTTCAAGTGATGATCTATTTTGACCAGATGTTACTTTTGCAATTTGCCAGACATCAGATGGATTTTTCCCTAGTGTGTTACACCTTAGTTTGCCATTTTTTTTCTGATTTGGATATTTAACATCTGGATCTCTAATAGTGTCTAAGTTGAATACATAATTATTTTGGTCTTTAACATACCAAAGTACCTTTTCATTTCTCGGTGACAAGTATTTTTTTGATGCCACTCCTGCTCCATAATTCCAAATTATTTCCTGATTTAGAAAAAAATCCAATTTATCCCACAGTAAATATGGTATCGGGACAGCTCTTCCCTTTTTATTCACTGACAAATAACCTAAGTTCAGCAAATATGCGCCGTTATCGGCGGTAACATTAAAGACAAGATTACTGACATTTGTTAACCAGTTTATATACTCTTCTAAAGGCATTATTTTCTCATACTCTTTTCCAATATTGTAAGGTGGACTTGTTATTGTAGTGTTTATTTTAATGTCACTTGGAAGCAATTTCTCCAAACCGTCAATACAATCCATGTTATAAATAAGCCCATATTGGTTTTCGTAGAAGGGATTTCCCAGTGTTTCCTTTATTTGATCTAATGTATCCATAAAAGTGTCCTTAACTTGTATCATTCAGTATACGTAGTTTATAACTGGAATCAATGACAATAGTGTCAGTTTTTCTTACAAGAAAAAGAAATGAAGATTGGTAGTAATGGATAGCAAACAGGAAACATATATTTTTACATTTACCGCCAGTCTATTTCGTCAAGACCGTTTTTTTTGAGATAGGCATTACATAAACTGAAGTGGTGATTATTGTAGAAGTTTGTAACTGAATACGGTGAAGGATGTGCGGAGGTAAGAACAAGGTTCTTTTCCCGGTCTATAACTTCCCCTTTTACCTGTGCATATTTTCCCCAGAGCATGTAGACAACATTTTTTTTATTTTCGTTCAGTGTGTTAATTACTGCATCAGTAAAAGTTTCCCAACCTTTTCCTTTGTGTGAGGCAGGTTGGCCAGCCAACACGGTTAAGACAGCATTCAACATCAACACACCCTGCTTTGCCCAGCGTGTCAAATCTCCTGACTGAATTGGGGTAAGACCTAAGTCGTT
>CAZKGG010000096.1:0-2345 GCA_964552385.1 uncultured Candidatus Saccharibacteria bacterium | reverse complement strand
TCAGTTAATTTAGTAAAAAGTACTTCCATTGTTGTTATGTTTTTGGTATAATAGGGGTAATGAATCAAGTAGAAAGGATTTTACAATGAATGAACAAATTGAAACTCTATTGACAGAACGAGTCAAGAATATAACCGAGCTAGAAAAAGACTTGCAGACAGTTGAGCAAGAGTTACAGCTCAATCCAAAATTTAAGGCATTTCTTGAGTTACAAAAGTCAGTTAATCAACAAGCTTCTGATATGTGGAAATATGTAGAAGAGAAAATGATAGAAAACGACATAAAGCAGCTTAAAGGGGATTTCGGTACTATCACAATCGCAGAACGTCAGGGATGGGAAATTGATGAGGAGCAGTTACCAAGTAAGTTTTTTAAGAAAGTTGTTGATACTACTAAGATCACGAAATACTATCGACTTGAGGGGAAAGCACCAAAGGGTACAATATCAAAAATAACTAAGTATCTAACCAAGAGGCTTAAGGGGTAGTATGATTATTATAGCAAATCTCAAAGAGGGCATTCTTTCATATGAAGGTGCTACTGTCGCTACACCTGAGATAAACAGGTTTATCGGATATATAGACTCGTGCAATAAAAAAGATAAACATGGTAAAGATCTACTCTTTGATATGAAGTCAGAAGATCTACTAAAACTCTATATTAAATACAAGAATATCGGAATAACCCTTGACGGAGTAAACGCTGCACTAGCTGGATATATGAAGGTGTTTATTACATGGGTAGGCTACAAGAATAAGGTATTGTCAGTCTATCCTGAGTCGGAGTTTGACACGCAACTAGTCAGAGAAAACGATACTGTAAAATTCGCCAAAGAATCAGGGTCGGTGACTTACTCGCACGAAATAGCGGATCCATTTTCTAGTAACAAAGGGATTGTCGGTGCGTACTGTGTTATTAAGAACAAACGTGGCGAATTTTTAGAAACGCTTGGAAAGGATGACTATGAAAAGATGAGAGCTAGTGCCATGATGGTATCGACTTGGGATAAGTGGGAAAGTGAGTTCTGGCTTAAGTCAGTCATTAAACGTGCTTGCAAACGTCATTTCAACGATATAATCTCTGAAATTGAGGTTGTTGACAATGAAGACTACTCTCATGAAGACGTCAAAGCGAGTGACGAGCAGAGAGCCGCTATACTAGAAGCACACGGCGCTATCGAACAGAGTTGATATGGTTATAACTCATGAAGTAGAGCAAGGTTCTGCGAAGTGGCATAAACTCCGCGACGGTTTATATACTGGTTCAAACGCTGATAAGTTATTAAGGTTCGGAAAAATACCATACTCACAATCTACTGACCAGGCATGGTCAGGTAACTTTTATACACGACGTGGACATACGCTAGAGACAGAGGCTATTGAGCTGTATGAGATTATTAAGAAAGTTAAGGTTGATCGTCCTGGTTTTGTTACTAATACGCGCTATAAAGATTGTGGATACTCTCCAGACGGCCTCTTGCCAGACAGGACGATCGAAGTCAAGGCATTTAACCCAGTCAAGCATTTTAAGATGCGAGATGATCTATCGTTTGAGATATTGGCACAATCATACTTTGGACAAGTGTTGTGTGAGCGCACTATGACCGATGTTCTGCTATACAATCCAGACGTCGACGCCAAAGACTCATTATTCATAATCACAGTAAAAGCAAAAAGGGCTATCCACAGTAACATTAAGAGGATAATACAATGAACAGCATAATCCAAATACCGGCAACTTTAGAGGGAGCAATTCGCAAAAAAGACCGTAGCGTGTCACTTAGATTTAACTCACTTTTCGAGATATCAAACGAAGAATTTAGCGAAATGGATAAATATTTTCAGTCCGGTGGTTATCTATTGTTTGCTGAAAGACAATTAACTATTGAAGATATACCTAAAGAAGACATCGAAACTGATATCTCCAAGAGTCAATCTATCCAGATACGTGATGCTTTATGGGTATTGTATCGGGCTAGGGGTGGTAAAACCGAGGACAAGGAAGCATGGAATATTTTCTATAGGAAGCAAATGCAGTCGTTTAAGAGTAGAATACTAGAAGAAGTACACAAGATAGAAGAGTCATAGAGTGCTTGTTTTTATATGCACCTTATGCCACAAACAAATCAGAAAAGATATACGTCAACATAAAGGATTATGTACATGCCAAAACCCTGTACCCTATGTCAAAGCATCTACCACCAGCAAACCTTCTGTCTCAAAAAACCCAAGAAGCAGCCGAAGCGGACGCCCATCAAAAAAGGCAGCAAGCATGAACAAGCCTGGAGACTGTTTAGAAAAAGATACTTAAAGCTACACCCACCTAATCACGAAGGGCACTACATA
>CAZKGG010000095.1:0-2404 GCA_964552385.1 uncultured Candidatus Saccharibacteria bacterium | reverse complement strand
GTTTATTTTTTGCTTATTTTTTTGTTAGCGATTGAAACGCAAGGAAGTAGTTGAGAACCAAATCGATCTTGTAATCCTCACTTCATCTGCCAAAACTCAATCTGTGAAGTTGCTAAGAGTATACGTCAAGTAGGTATATTTTGTCAACAATAAAGTCAACCTTTCTATCCACACCCTGTTAATAACCTATTTGACAGCCAAGTAAACATTCCCTTTGGAATCACTATTATATACAAATATACGGCCAGTTTATTACATTTTTCATATAAAAGGACAGTCCCAAGCTTTTTAGCTTGGGACTGGATGGTGGGACACAGAATCTTGGTAGAGTATACCTCTTTCTGTGCTATTTTAGCGGGCTGAGGCCACGGGACTTTCTCAAGGGCCTTGGCGGGGCAACCTTGTTGCTCTTGAGAACGTTATAGTTCGTATTTTCGATACTCACCTCCACTGAATGAGCTACTAATATAATTATATAATGCCACAAGCAATAAGCGAGAAAGTTATTAACTTTTTATTACTCCTTCTTTTTTTAAAATTTCGATTTTAATTTTAGCTCCCCTATTATATCCACCAATATTTCCATCTGACCTTATAACCCTATGGCACGGTATATCTTTGTCGTAATTTTTATTGAGTATATTCCCTACAGCTCGAACAGCCTTTTCGTTTCCAGCCTTCTTTGCAACTTCTTTATATGTCAGAGTTTTACCTTTAGGAATTTTTCTAACTACATCACGAACCTTTTCAGAAAAAGTCTTACTCTTTGTCATTTTTTAATATCAGATCTTTTTCCATATTACATTTGTGGATTTGAGGTTGTTGCTATATGTTCAATCGGATTTGATTTTATGGCACTAGTTAGTAGTTCTGGAGAAAATCCATTTGGAACAACTCCTGTTCTTGCATACTCATATATTACTAGTTTGAATATAGAATTAAGAGTTGAAGAAACAATAACTATAAATACTACCGCTACTGCAAGTAGTACTGCACACACAAAAATGAGTTGAGGTATCATCCAGACTATAACTCCAGCACTTATAAAACTTGCCAATAATAATCCAATAAAAAACAATCCTGCACCCGCTTCAACAATAAACGTCTCCCCCCAAACTTTTTTTATCAGGTGAGCTGACTCTTTAAATGCTCCTGTAACTGAAGTGTTGCCTATAATAAGTGAAGGTAAACTAAAGTAAGTAAGTATCTCCCATGCTGTACCAAAAACTGCGGCTATTATATTACCTACAATCTCAGACGTTTGAGAAATAAAGTCTAGAATCATACCTACAGTCGCAGATATAAGTGACCAAATAAAAATCTTTACAATTTTACTAAATGAAATTCGAATTCCATCCGAAAAACTCAAATTTTGACCATTGAATCTAGCATACGCGACAACAAACAAACCAGCTTGGAAAAAGTTTATAAGAAAGAAACTAGTTATGTAATAAGCAATTACAAATAAATAACTAGAAGCTCTCAGCCCAGTTCCATCTGCGGTAACAAATACAGAATTCTCAAAAGAGATACTCAGATTAAAAATTGAAAACAACAATGCAAAAACAACCAAACTAGTAACCGCTGACAATATTGGAAACAGGACCATCTCCTTGTCTTGTTTCAACAGAGCCCAAGACTGTGAGGCAATCAATCTACTTGTTTTAAATTTTCCCATAGTTTGTGTATTTTACCATAATTTTTAAAAAAAGATACCCCTATCTTTTAATCTCAAAAACCTTTATTTTGGAGACTGCCCCTGAAACAAGACTCACTTGCGATCTAGTAACATCAAAATACTCAGCCAAGACACGAACTACTGCATCATTTGCTTTACCCTCTACAGGAGGTTCCTTTACAGAAACAGTATAGTAGTCATTTAACCTTTCATCAGCCTGTAAAAGTCTCTGCGGAGGTTCTTCTACTTTATTTTGTTTACTACCTGTTTTTACTTTTACAAAAATTCGCATTTTATTTTAGAGTTATTGATACCTTTATTATATCACCTTCCCAGACACCCTCCTTCTTTCGAATATTTTGCTTGATAGACAACAAATACCCACCAGAGTCTTTATGTGGAAATAGTGCAGTAGTCCACTTACTTTCACCAACTGACACATCGACTTTTATAAACCCTGCGCCGTATCGTTTACCAAACTTCTTTATTTCTTCAGATAATTTACTTGGCAAAGTAACAAAATGCCAACCCATATCTCCCGTCCATCTCCAAACTTCACCCTTAAAATCATATGCTGTTTTAGACATCTGATTTTGTTAATTTCATTTTTATATTTATACTAAAAAATAAATCTGTAATTTATATGGATTTTTGTTCGAGTTCAAGGCGCAACGTTTTGTTTGTGACCAAAGTGTACATTTAGTACTCTGCGGGAGCAAACAAAAC
>CAZKGG010000094.1:0-2408 GCA_964552385.1 uncultured Candidatus Saccharibacteria bacterium | reverse complement strand
CTCTTTCCGAACCAATGTTTGATCTCATGCTCTGCTTCTTCAGGAGTTTCTGAAGCATGGAGAATGTTCATAACAGCTCGCTTCTCGGCATTTGCAAGAAGTGGAGAATCCGCAGAGAAATCACCACGGATTGTACCCATTTCTGCAAGGTATGGCATTGTTGGACCTGCAATCTTGCGAACCATATCAACGGCATGTACTCCTTGAACCACCATTCGTACCAATGGAGCAGAAATCATGTAGTCGATGAGCCAACCGCGCACCATTTTACCCACCTTGAAAAGATCGTCTGTGCCGTATTCCTTCTTAAGGCTGTGACCGTACTTTTCAAACGTCTTTGCTGTCTTCTCTCCCACACGTGTAATCCATTCTTTTGACTTTGGATAGTGATTATCCATTTCTTTGTATGTTGGCTGAAACATTTCAAGCGCAACAACCTTCATATCTCGCTGTTCCAAACGGCTGATTACTTCTCCGATAAGGCCCTTTCGGACTCCATCAGGCTTAATCATCACATATGTCTTCTCTTCTTTTGGGTTACGGGCCATATATAAATAACGCTAAAACTATACTAAAAATATGATTGGACTTGGCGATTATAGCATGTCTTTCTGAGAAACTGGAGCTGAAACTCTACTCCCATGTGACAAAACTCCCCTCTTTTCCAAAACGTCTTTTGTACTCTTGATACATCGTATTAACCACCTGTATCTTGGCACTTTTTACTTCTTTTTCGAGTGATGTGGTAGCCGTATCAGGATGAAGTTCTCGAGTAAGTTTCAGATACGCATCTCTTACTTCTTTTGCACTCGCTGTTTCAACCTCCATCACATTTGTAAGTAAACGTCGGAAGTCGGCGTTATTCAGTGTAGTGATACTCTCAAGAATGATTTTGTATTCTCCCCCCGTAATACTGAAGCTATCGAGAACAGATTGCTCTATTTGTGTGGTATCTGCTTCACCTTCTTTTTTATTATTTGGTTTTTCTTCTTCCTTATCCTCTTGATTTACTTCTTCCTTTTTACCCTCTTCTTTTGGTGTGTCTTTATATAAAAAAGTTTGTAAAACCCTCTCTTTCAAACCCCAAATTTCTTCTTTCTTCGAATTAAATGCCTCGTTAATCTCATCGAGTGTTTTCTGAGTCCATTGCATAACCTCTTGCCGTGCAGCAGCGTTCCCAGAACTTTCTCGTGTCTTTTTTCTAAGTTCCTCTGTGTGTTGTTTCAACAACATCTTATGTCTTCCGAGTTCATACCGAAACCACTCATCCAAATACTTTAAGTCTTCATCCCGCATCTCTGCTGTGTAGGTCTTTGGATCAACGGACTCAACCACAAGCATCCTGCGCTCAAATTCTTTTGAGTAGTCTCCATCAGAGATTCCTTCTCTATTTTCTATATGTGCAGTTTCTGCGGGCTCAGACTGGCCCCCTTGTTGTCCTGATTCGTGTGAACTCATATATTAAACAATCTTACGCCGCCTGCGCTTCGGGTTCTTCGATACCAGGATGTTCGTTAAGAAGGTGGATGAAGTGAAAATCATGAACATCTTTCATTAATCTGAAAGATTTATTTAGATCTCTCATGGCTTTATTAATACGGGTACGAGATTCTTTCACATGATTAAAAATCACCTTGGCTTTTTCCAATTCTTCTTTTTTCTCATGATCTCTCTTTGCAACCCACTCTTGATCCGTGAGCTTCACCTCAATGCTAATAATAACTTCGTTCAACTGCTTTAAAAAACTATTCAAGAATTCTAAATTTGGATTCTCAAAATAATGCCCACGATAATCTGTTAAGTCAGAAGCAAATTTTTCAAAAAGTTCGTTAAAAGATCCATTAGTAAAAGAGCCTCCAACACCTACAGGCCAGAGTCTTAGTCCTTCAATTTTGGCCAGGTCAAGAGCAGTGTCATTCCATATTTCCTGTAGTTCTTGAACTTTTTCAATAAGTTCCTCCTTCATGTCTCCTATAATTTCATGGTATGCAATTTTTTCCTCAACAAATCTTTTTCCCCATTCTTGCATTGAATCAAAGAGTTTTTTATCTCCCGCAACAAAATCTTCCAGTTCCTTCCAGCTCCGTGCCATCATCATCTTGATTTCCTGCATTTTTTTTACATCACGAGCATACTTAATCTGCTCGGCAGCATCTTTTACCTGCTCTATCAATGCTTTAATTGCCTCCTTTCGTGCAACATCTAGAACCTCAGGACTACCCTCAACTTCCTTCAGCATCTTATCAAAAAAATCATTCATATCACTGATTTTTTCAAGATTTCTGTCTTTTTTTTCAACATCTTCTCCATGGGCCTCCTTCTTAGGAATCTCATGTTCTGGAGCTGACTCTTGTGGTGCTGCCTCGAATTTCATAATGTGTAATTAAAATGTATCTGCAATAATATCC
>CAZKGG010000093.1:1346-2414 GCA_964552385.1 uncultured Candidatus Saccharibacteria bacterium | reverse complement strand
CTGGTGAGACAATTTTGTCGGCATTGAAGATTCTTGAGAATTTCTTTGATTGTTCGTTGTTGTTTTCCATGTTGACTTTTTTGTTGATAATGTTATGGTGTGGGCATGATAGACTTAATCATATTCGTTGTCGCTAGTGTTATAGTGTGGACAATCATTGAAGCATTATATAATTCCGAGTTTATCAGCGACGACTCCAGCACCGATTAAACCTAAGGCCTTCGCTTTTACTGGGTTATCTTTAATCCAAGCCTGTATTCCATTCAGGGCTTTCTCTTTGCCCGCTTTGGTTATCGCACTGTCTCGTAGTCTAAATAGGCTAGACATCTCTTTCATCGCGGCCTTATAGGTAACATCATCAGTCTTTTCAGAAATAAAGTCTTGAACAGAGTTTCTTAGGGCTGTTTTCATTTCATCTGCCAAAGTTGGACTAGTTTTGCCGAATACTTTTTCCACTTGTTTATCATATGTTTTACGCAACTCCCAGAGTGTTTTCATGTCATTCTTTTCCAGGTCTTTAACAAATGAATCAATAAGTTTCTTTTTAGCGGAAGCAAGTTGTTTGTCGGTTACAGTTAGGTCTACAACTTCATCCATTGAGGACGATAGTTTGTTCCTTAGTTCTCCTGTGTTAAATATACCGTTGTTTTTTTGTAGATAATTGCCTACATCAGCGTCTTGTCGTGCAATTTCATCGGTAATATTTAGCGTGGTTTTTACAGGGTCTTTTTTAATCAAATTACCGTATTTCAAAGCCGTATTCTTTTCTGCATCAGAGAGAACGTATTTAGCTGCCCCAGTATCAGTCTTGGGGGCTATCTTGCCTTGTGCTAATAGTTTTTTATACTCTGCCACACTGATTTCATCGGCTTTCGGTGTTATATTATCTAGTATCTTATTTTGAGCTCGCTCTGCTTTTCCCGCCAAACCTCCTGATATTCCTCCTACAATAGAGCCTAGAACCGCACCTCCAGCCGCACCAACAGAACCCGTCTTTAGACCTTGTTTAAGTGAATCTCCGACCGATTTATCTTGCCGTAGACCTTGAGCCACACCTCCGACTGCACC
>CAZKGG010000093.1:0-1246 GCA_964552385.1 uncultured Candidatus Saccharibacteria bacterium | reverse complement strand
CCCTTTTTAATCTGAGCAAGTTCATTATTATACATTCCACTCTCAATCCTACGTCTAAGCTGGACACTTTGTGGAGCGTCTGGGTTTTTCTTTGCAAACTCTATTGCATTTTTTAGTTGTGTTACTGTGTCCATATTATAGTTGATTAAAGAACGACGAATTACTAATGTTTGAGTTTATGCTTGTTGGTGAAAACTGGTTCAAGAATGGGTCTTGCCCTGGAGACTGGAAAGCTTTTGGTATTGAAGCACTTGGGATAGACGCTAGTATAGAGTTCTTAGAGTTCTGCATTTCTGTATATAGGTCTACGAAGCCCGACACATCTCTACCCGCCGCCTCATTTACAGCCAGGGTATTCTGAATAGATTTACCAATCATGTCTAGAGTAATATAGAGTACAGCATTTCTAACATCCTCTGTTGATTTAAGATTTGGAATAGTTTTAGAATATGTTTTTATATCGTTATCAGTAAGTACACCGACCTCGCCATAAATACCCCTGGCAAGGTTTGGAACGATTGCATTTAGAGAAGATTTAATTGTTTGACCTTGTGTGTCCCACGGGTTAGCACTTTTAAACGCACCGACTATTGGGCCAGTCTTAACTCCCTTAACGTTTTCTTGTAGTACTCCAAGTTGTGCCAGAACCGTAAGTCCCTTATCTAACTTTTGAATTGTTGTGTCGGTTAGTGGTTTACCCCCCTCACTACCTTGTAATTTCTGCATAAACGATTCTTCTGGGGCTTGTGGAATATTGATTGTTCCACCCACAGGTATATTATTCCAATCTTTTATATCAGGGTTTACGGCTTTGAGTGTTGCCATGTCTATACCATTTTGCATAGCAATAAAGTATGGGTCATCTCCTGCTACGAGGGTATATCCAGTTACTGGTTGTCCGTTTACGGTTCTGGGAACAAATGTCGGTGCTTTCCCACCACCGAGATTACTGATTACTTGTCCTGTTCGCTTGTTTACGACAACCGTATTACCATTTTCAAGTTTTACTATATCGTTATTGCTTGTGGCTAATCCTGGGGCTGCAATTCTCAATACTTCATCAAAAGCACCTGGTTTAGACGTATCAATCCCAGATAACGCCCTAATAAGACTTGAGTTTCCTGTCTTTGCAAGTTCTAGTTTTACATCTGCTATTGTTTTTTCTACTGTTTCTTGTTTATTATAAGCTCGTTCTTCAGCCTTAATCTTCTCGTTGTAAAGTCTCTCGTCTTCTTTATTAAACAAC
>CAZKGG010000092.1:0-2451 GCA_964552385.1 uncultured Candidatus Saccharibacteria bacterium | reverse complement strand
AACTCTAACATTGGTCTGATTTGAATCTCTTTATATTCAACACACAAACTATCTTCAAGTGTAATTAGTGCAAAACCTTTTGAATTTCGTTTGTCATTTAGGCTTGTTCTTTCTGTACTTCCACTGTAATAAACATTTTCATGCTTACCCACTTTTCCAAAGCCATGCCAATGTCCAAGAGCTACATAATCCATTTTTGAAAAAATATACTCTTTGTCTGTTGGATAAACCCACTCTCCAAACTCCTGCATCAAATACCAAGCACCAACAGAGCAATGCATCATCATAATTGCAAAAATCGGACTTACTTGAACACTAATTTCAGAAATACTTGAACAGTGTTTACACTTTTACTTGAACACTAATTTCACTAATATTTGAACACTTTTTGGATGAAACCGAAGAATCAGTTTTATTTAAGTTAAGGGTATTTTCTAGACTACTATACTCCTAAAAATTATTTTAGGAGTGTTTATGAGGAAAGTATCTATGAAAAAAATTAATGAAGTATTGAGACTTCATCTAAAATTAGGGTTGTCTCTTCGTAAGAGCTGTAAAGCTTTACATGTTTCGATTGGGTCTGCTAGTAATTATATCAATAGATTTAAAGAATTATCAATCGATATTGATAGTTTTTTGGGTTTAAATGAAATAGAACAAGAGAGATTATTTTATCCAGAAATGGGGATTATAAAATCTCAAACCTCCAAAGTTATGCCAGATTACCTCTATATTCATCATGAACTCAAACGAAAAAAACAAACCAAAGTTACACTCGCACTTTTATATGAAGAGTATAAAGAGGTAAATCCAACGAATCATTATGGACCAACCCAATTTAGAGAGTATTATGCAAGATTTGCAAATACCCTCAATCCATCTATGAAGATGGTACATACTGCAGGTGAAAAAGTGTTTGTTGATTATAGTGGACTTACAATTCCAATTACTGATCAAAAAACAGGTGAAATAGTAAAAGCTCAAATATTTGTAGCAGTTCTAGGAGCTAGCGGTTATACCTATGTTCATGCTACATACTCACAGAAACAAAGAGATTTTATCCTCTCCCATACATTAGCCTATGATTTCTTTGGTGGAGCACCTTTGATTGTTGTACCTGATAATCTCAAAAGTGCAGTGATTAAAAACAATAAGGATGGAATTATCATCAATGAGAGTTACGCAGCACTTGCACGCCATTACAATATGGCAGTTGAGCCAGCACGACCCTATAAACCAAAGGATAAAGCCAAAGCAGAACTTGGAGTAAAAGGGATACAAAGATGGATTTTAGCAAGGTTAAGACATCAAACATTTTTCAGTGTTGACCAGTTAAACGATGCTATTTCGCTTCTTTTAGACCTCTATAACAATAAAATTGTTAAAAGATTTCAAAAAAGTAGAACTCAAATGTTTGATGAACTAGATCGTCCATTCTTACAACCATTACCAAAAGAGAAATATGTTTATAGGGAATTTAAAGAGGTAACTGTAACAAACAGTTACCATATCATTTTAGAAGGGTGTGAATACTCTGTACCTTTTAAATATCTGCATCAAAGAGTATTTGTAGCTTATTCATCTCAGACAGTAGCCATTTATTATAAAGGGTTACAAATAGCACTCCATCCCAAATTACACTTTGCAGGAGCAATATCAACACTAGATGAACATATGCCTAAAAACCATGAATATGCCAAAGAGAGAAATAACCCTGGACGATATCTCAATTGGGCAAAAGATATTGGTGTTTGCACATTAGAGTGGGTCAAAAATGAGTTTGAAAGAGTAGCTCATGCACCAACTGCATATCAAAAACTAAATGCTGTTTTAAGTAAAGCAAAATTGTATGGAAAAGCTGAACTAGAATTAGCACTAGAGTATGCTTTAGCTAATAATATTTCTAGTACAGCTTCTATTGAATCTATACTTGCTAAAAAACTTTATAAGCAAAAACCAATCAACAACACGATAGCAGTATCTGTAGAACTCTTTAACAACCACGATAATCTTCGTGGAAATATTTACAATTAACAAAAAGGATATAAAAAATGAATCACACAACAATACTAGGTCTCATCAATGAATTAGGATACAAAGGTTTCAAGGAGGCTTACGCAAGACAGATGGAAGATATCAACTACCACAACCTTTCATTTGAGGAGAGACTCTATCAGCTTTTAGATGCTCAATCACTTTTTTTAAGCAATAAACGAACAGCTATGAATTTAAGATTATCAAAAATCAAAAACAAACAAGCGCTTATAGAGAATATTGACTATGATCCAAAAAGGAAACTCAACAAAGCTCAAATCCTCTCTTTAGCTTCAATGGATTTCGTAAGAGCTCACCAAAATGTGATTATAAATGGGAAAACTGGTTCGGGAAAAACATTTCTCTCAGAAGCACTTGGGGTTAGAGCCATTCAAGATGGATTTACAGTATATGCAA
>CAZKGG010000091.1:0-2480 GCA_964552385.1 uncultured Candidatus Saccharibacteria bacterium | reverse complement strand
ATGCGTCAGAACAAACGATATAGACGAGGTGGGAGACAATACCCACCTAACATTTTTTGAGATGCTTGGTAATTGGTCACTTGGAGACTATTGGAAAAAAGAGTCTATAGACTGGAGTTACGAACTACTTACTTCAAAAATTGATGGTTTTGGTTTAGATCCACAGAGACTATACGTTACTTGTTTTGAGGGTGATGAAAATGCTCCAAGAGATGAAGAGTCTGCTCTAATCTGGAAAGAAATTTTCGAGAAAAATGGAGTAACAGGAGAGCGAATATATTTTAGACCCGCAAATAAAAACTGGTGGAGTGCTGGACCAAACGGACCTTGTGGACCAGATACAGAGATGTTTTACGATTTAACTGGAACTTTGAATTCTGGAATGACTTTGGATGAATACATAAAAGCAGATGATGAACAAAAAGTTGTAGAAATTTGGAACAATGTTTTTATGGAGTTTCTATCAAAAGATGGGAAAGTAGTAAGTAAACTAGAAAATAGAAATGTCGATACTGGAGCTGGTTTTGAAAGGGTCGTAGCTGTGGTTCAGGGCAAGAGTAGTATATTTGAAACTGATGTTTTCTCTCCTGTTATAGATCTAATTAAATCAAATTCTGATTTGTATAATGAAAAATCTGCAAGAATAATGGCAGACCACATTAGGACATCAGCAATGATGATTGCGGACGGTGTAAAACCAAGTAATAAAGACAGAGGATATATTTTAAGAAGACTGATAAGACGAGCTGTAATACAATCTAAAAAAATTGGTTTCATAAAATCAGAAAACATATCTGATACATATTTACCACTATTAAAAATTTATTTTGATTTTTATAAAAACTCAGAATATTTTAAATCGGAGTCAGATATTTCTATAGAAATAGATACTGAAGTTAAAAAATTTATAAAAACCCTAGATTTGGGATTAAAAGAGTTTGAAAAGGGTACAGATCCATTTATTTTGGTTACTACATATGGTTTTCCTATAGAGGTTATACTTGAATTAGCAAAAGAAAATGGCACCAATGTAGATATTGATACCTTTAATATAAAAATGAAAGAGCATCAAGAACTCTCACGTGCTGGTAGTGAACAAAAATTCAAAGGAGGACTCGGTAGTACTGGCGAAATGGAGACAAAGTACCACACTGCAACACATTTACTTCACCAAGCTCTACGAGACATACTCGGAGACTCTGTAGAGCAGAAGGGAAGTAACATAACAGCAGAGAGACTACGTTTCGACTTTGCTTTTGACAGAAAAATGACAGATGAAGAAAAAAGTCGAGTTGAAGAAATTGTTAATGAAAAAATTAAATCTGCTTTGCCTGTAAACAAAGTTGTTCTAAAGAAAGAAGAAGCAGAAAAAACTGGAGCCCTACACTTTTTCGGAGACAAATATCCAGATGAAGTAAATGTTTATTATATAGGTGACTCTCTAGACACAGCTTACTCAAAAGAGTTTTGTGGAGGTCCTCATGTAGATAATATTGGCGCGCTTGGAAAATTTAAAATTGCTAAAGAAGAAGCTGTATCAGCCGGTGTTAGAAGAATCAAAGCCATCCTGGAATAAAACCATCTTATCTACGTCGTTGCTGTTCAATTATGATACAATATTTCTATGTCTATATTCTCATTTGGGAATGAAAAAGAAAAAGTAGGTCTTGTTATTGATATTGGCAATAGTACAGTTACGACATCACTTGTTTCATTTAATGGTAGTGACCTACCTTTGTTTTTATACAGCTCAAACAGGTCATTAGACGTAACTGATAGGGCAGACTCTAATAGACTGATTGATTCACTAATTTCTATTCTAGAGAGCGAAATGCTTAAACTTTCTAAGGAAGCATTTAAGTCAAAGTACTGGCAAAATAAACAAAAAAAGATAAGTGGTGGATTAATTTCTTTTTCTTCTCCTTGGTTTGCTTTGAAAACCAAACATTTAAACCTCATAAATGAAAAAGAGTTTGTAGTCACAGAGCATTTTTTGAATGATGTTATTTCAAAAGAGGAGCAAGTATTCAAACTGGAGCTATCTAGCGACAAACCGAACCTTTTTAAAGTTTTTGAGAAAAACATTGTTCATACAAAAATAAATGGATATGAATTGGGGGAAATTATAGGCAAAAAAACTAAAAGTTTAGAAGCTTTTCTGTGTTTGTCGGCTATGGATTCAAGTTTATCCGAAAAAATCGAAAATATTGTTTACAAATATACACACATACCTAAAGATAGTTTTAAATTTTACACATTCCCTGTTGTATCTTTTTCAATAATCAGAGACTACTTTAGTGCAGGAAACGACTTCCTCATTGTCGATGTATCTGGTGATGTAACTGATATCACTTTAGTTCAAGATTCAGTAATTAAACACAATGTTTCGATTCCTATTGGAAGAAACTACATTATTAGACAAATTAGTAAAAATTTTGATGTTAGCAACGAAATTGCAGAGTCAATGCTACATTTATTTA
>CAZKGG010000090.1:2234-2483 GCA_964552385.1 uncultured Candidatus Saccharibacteria bacterium | reverse complement strand
CCACCCAGACTTTTACTCCCGCAACACAAAAACCCCTTTCGGGGTTTTATTGCTCCGCGGGTAGGGATCGAACCTACGACCAGCCGCTTAACAGGCGGCTGCTCTACCACTGAGCTACCGCGGAACAGGTTTCGCTCGGGAAGGCCGGCGCTATAGCAGCGCGAGTCAGACGAACGCAACGGGAAATATCGGACTTTGAACATCATCTGCATCGAAGAGCCCTCGGATGCCCGTATCGCGGGCTTTCGG
>CAZKGG010000090.1:0-2224 GCA_964552385.1 uncultured Candidatus Saccharibacteria bacterium | reverse complement strand
TGTTGTAAAACATGTTCTGGCTATTAAAACTAATAACCAGAATTTGATTTGCAAAGAATTCATAGCTCAGTGGAACCACTGGCCACGAGTCAAAGTCTGCTGACTTTGCTCTCGGCCCCACCTCGTGCCGCCGCACTCCGGTCTTGCGTTTGGGACCCTCCCCAAACTCACTACCGCGGAATGTATTCCATTAACATAATGGAATATAAAGATAATATCAAAAATAATTTATAAAGCAATCTAGATATAGATTTATTATAAATGACAATATATGCTACAATTTTACACAACAAATGCCGTAAGAAACGAGCATCTCGACCGTCTAATATGCCAAACCTATCACTAGAAAAAATGTTCCTTGATACATACCAGACACACTCTGATGCAATATTCCGTTTTATATTTTTCAAGATTGACAATAGAGAAAGATCCTTGGATTTAGTCCAAGAGACATTTATGAAGACTTGGATTCAAATAACAAAGACTGGTGAGCTAAATAACATAAGGGCATTTTTATATAAAGTAGCGAGCAACTTAGTCATAGATGAGTATAGAAAAAGAGGTAAAAAAGACCACTTTACAAGTTCATTAGAAGTGATGAGTGAAGATGGTTTCGACCCTAGTAGCAATATTGATGAGCTAGAATCAATAACAAACAAACTTGATGGAGAGAAGTTAATGACTCTAGTTAATGAACTCCCAGAAGCATATGCCACTGTCCTATTTATGAGATTTAATGAGGATCTTTCAATAGGAGAAATAGCTGAAAGTTTGGATGTTTCGCAAAATGTTGTTTCAGTTAGAATAAACAGAGCAATAAATAAATTGAGGGATCTGGTTGAAACTGAAATAAATAAATTTACAAAATAAAATGAAAGATTTATTCAAAAAAATAAATAGTTTACAAATGACAGAGATTGAAAAACAATCTGGATTTTCTGCATTAAAAACTTTTATTGATAGTCACCCAGTCAAAGTTTCACTTTTCAAGAAAATAGAGAATAATATATTGTCTCCATTTTCTAACGATATGTGGTTGCACCACAAAATACTCGCAAGTACATTTGCAATAATATTGATCGTATCTGCAACTGGCGGAACTTCATTTGTTGCAAGAAACTCTCTTCCAGGTGACACTCTGTACCCTATTAAAATCAACCTTAATGAGAAAGTTGAAACATTTACAGCTCTCACACCAGAATCAAAAGCTGTAGTAGAAGCCTCACACATCGACGAAAGATTAAGTGAAATAAAACAACTTTCATCTCAAAATAAATTAGATTCTGAGAATATAACTAAAATAGAGAACCAATTTAGCCAAAATTTGCAAAATACAATGAGCATAGTTAATACTCTAAAATCAAAGGGTGATGTTAAGGGTGCTAGGCAAGTAAAAATAAATATCGAAAATTCACTTCAAAAACATAAAAGTGAGGTTAATGAAATATTCAAAAATAAGAGTAAAAAAGTTGAAGCTAGAATGGCTGAAACTACGATAGCACCAAAACAACCAGAAGCGAGAGCTAGTATATCAACATTTAGCGCAACAATGGCCACAGAAGATATTTCTACATCTACACAAAAAACAACCGAAAAAATAGAACTGGATACCAAAGAAGATGACGACACTCCACTACTAAACGAAACCTTAAACAAGATACTCGAATCAAATGACTCAGATAAAGACTAGATAAAATACCCTATTATTTCTTTACCCAAGAAAATATAGATGGCACAAGAAATACCCTCCCCAACCACCACACCAAACAGAAATTTTTTTATATCTATTTCCATTGCTCCACAAACATAACAAATAAGATCTGTTGGCAAAAACGGCATAAAACTCCAACCAATAACTATTGGAAGTTCATTTTTTGTTAAGAAATTTTTGATAGTCTGTATCTGTTTTGGATGCTTTCTTTCAAAATATTCATCAAAATTTAAATATTCAGAGAAATAATAAACACTTGCAGATGAAACGACGACGGTCACCATAGTCAGTATATATAGTGGCAGAGGTGGCAACAAAACCATACCTGCTATTATGAAATAAGTTATTGGAACTAGTGTAAAACCCCTCAAACAACCAGCGATAAGGTAGATAACATAGCCCAGTACGAGTGATGAACCAAATATGTTTGATAACTCACTTTGTATAGCATCACTTGCAAAGAAATAAAAATATAAAGATACAGAAATCAATACAAAACATATTGCATAAACA
>CAZKGG010000089.1:0-2511 GCA_964552385.1 uncultured Candidatus Saccharibacteria bacterium | reverse complement strand
AAACTGCCATTAAAACGGCCAAATCCTGTAAAGAAGCAAAAAACCTTGCAGGACAAGCCCCTCTAAGAGAAGACTGGGAAGATATTAAGTTCGATATAATGAAAAGGGGTCTTTTTGCCAAATTTACTCAAATTACATCTTTAAAAGACCTTTTGTTAGCTACCGGAAATGAACCTCTTGGTGAAGATAGTCCTTATGATAGAATTTGGGGATTAGGGGAAGATGGAAGAGGCCAAAATCTTTTAGGGAAAGCTCTTGAAGAGGTACGAGAACAAATTCGAAATTTGAAGGATTTATAGAAATTACAGTCCAATTTACTAGATAAGGAGAATCTAGTGAAAGGTGTTGTTAAATGGTTTGATGCGACTCGTGGCTTTGGGTTTATTTATGCTGAAGGCATAACACACAAAGGAGACGACTACAAAGGAGATGTTTTTGTACATGCAAGTGAACTTTCTGAAGATAATAAAGTTCTCTTAGATGGTCAACATGTCGAATTTGACACTGATTATGGATATAAAGGCTTAAAAGCTAAAAATGTCCGAGTATTTGTACCTGAATAAGAAAGGCAGATTATGATCCGAGTTAATGTCCGTGACGGGGAAGATGTCCGCAATGCACTTAAAAAATTCAAAAAACTCTGCGAACGTGAAGGTTTAATTAAAGATATGAAACGCCATGAATTTTATGAGAAACCTTCCGAAAAAAATAAACGCAGAGAACGTAAGGCTGCTAAAACAATCCAAGAATATAACGCAGAAAAAAGATTAACAATTTAAATTAACCCCCCCCAAAGATCGCATCTTCGGGCCGATCACCCACCGAAAGGTGGGTGTTTCGCTTCTTCTTTTAGTTCATAAAGGTTTTGACCACAATTCCCCCAAAAGAACACTCTGGGAGAATTGTATGGCAGCAACAAAAACCTTTACCTGTGGCAGTTTAGTCTTTTCTGTTACCGATCAAAATACTACAACTCGTGACTGTGGCACTTTTGCTGCTACTTCTGATACTTTTGATTCAGGTTATACTCCAAGAGGCGCATTTCTAAATGGCGTGCCAATAATAGATTTCGCATGGTCGTTTATAGAAGCTTACACAATTACTTCAACCGTTCCTACCCCAATCTCCGGTGGAGCACTTTTATATGACTATGGAGTTTCTGCCGCTCTCACTATTTCAACAATTACGGTTAATACCGCTGCAAAAACCATTACCTATGATTTTTCCGGTGGGCAACAAGTTGTCTTAACATGGACACCAAAAACTAACTACTTCCAATTCGAATTTACTTCCTTAACTGGGACTATAGATGAAATAAGAGTGCATTTTAGAACCTACGCAGATTCCACCGCTGCCGGAGGTGGAAGCCCCTATGTTAGCGGAGGAGGTTCTTACCAAGACTATACTACTTCTAATGCAACATTTGGACGTATGTATACCTTCACTGATGGAAGTAGATATCATTTAGGAGTTATCCATGACTCATTAACACCACGAAATAATAACGGTGCTCCATATGTTGATGCAAGATTTTTCTCTACTACCTTTATGCCGAAATATAACTACACTGGCATTCTGAACCAGAAATTCGCATTCTTCGGATGTGAAGCATCTGATTCAACCCTTATAGCTCAAATTGAAAGTGATTTTTCAATTCCATTAGGTATTGCATCAAAACAATCAACCTATGTTAGAAAACCCATCCTTTTCGCTTATGAAATAACAAGTGCAAATTCGGATAACTATGTAAATGCCGCAGTTAGACTTGGTTGTCCACAAGTTCTGTTTTTAGACACTCAGTGGTATACTGCAATAAACTCTTCTCTTGTTCCAACAGCTAGTTTTGCAACCGATGCATTATTAACAGCTACAATTGCTAAATTTACTAATCAAGGAATTGATTGCGGCGCACATATCCTTTTGCCGTTTACAAAGATAAAAACAGCCACCACATCTGGGAATGTCTTACATGATGGAACATATGATTTATCAGGTTATTCCTATGCATATCCAAGCACTACACTTGCGTCCGGTGCAACAGCTAGACCAAAACTAGCGGGAGCAATGAATGCTGGCGCAGTTACAACTTTTAATGTCACTGACACTACTGCTTCAGGTAGCTGTCTTGGTAATATAACATTTGCAGATAACACTCACAGGGTCGCACAAATTGATAATGAATTATTTACTTTTACAGGTATTACTGATAACGGTAGTGGGTCTTTCACTTTAACTGGCGTAACAAGAGCTAGTTTTGGTACTACAGCCGCAAGTCACTCAAACGGTGTAAATACTAACTTTCTAGATGTAGCCGACACGTCAAATAGTAGTAATACATATATAAGATTCGACTATGGCAAACAATTATTTGATCAATATGTTCAATTATTAGCCAATCGTTATATCTCACTAGGATTTAAATTTATATATTTCGACAACCTGGAAGATCATGCATATCCGTTAATAAGATATCCAGACTCTAATATTCATACTCTGGAATATTTTGGTGCT
>CAZKGG010000088.1:0-2521 GCA_964552385.1 uncultured Candidatus Saccharibacteria bacterium | reverse complement strand
TTGCAATTCTGATCCACTTTTCCTATAAATTTGAGTTTTTGTAATTTTTACATTTTGATTATAATAAACTAAAACAGGTTTTTTTATGGAAACATTACGGTTTAAGCCTGATGAGATTTGGGTTGATTCTCAATTTCCGAAAATGAAAGCGCTTGATGGAATATTAATTCCATCCAATGGAAATTTGGTTATAGCAGATGTTCCACTTCCTGCGGGATGGGAAGATTTGATATCGAATCTTTCAAAGGATAGTGGACGTACCATACGGGTAGTTGATGCAACCGTCCTTACTGAGGGACTTAACATGCTTTTGCCACCTATAGAATTTTTCGGAGATGGCAAAACCGCTTTGTTATTTCCAGGAAGAGGCGCAGCTCGAGTTTTAGACTACTTAACAAAACTAAATCCAGTTTTGATTGAATCACTTAAGACAAATCGGGCATTATTTAGATTTGATTCCTTAGCCCAATTTCCTAATACGATTGACTTTAGTAAATTTAGATCAACCTTTATTGTTGACGATGTTGTAGTTACAGGATCAACCGCAACACGAGTCGCTCAAGCAACCCTAGATACTACGACTGTGTCGGATGATTTATATTATACTCGAGGCTGGCAACCCAAACGTTTACCAATAATATCGACATATTCATGGTTGTCGTTAGATCCGTCAAAAAGAGCCAGGATAAAAAAAGATAATATTAGATCACCATCATCAATCGATGAAGTAGCAGATCTAAGCACATGTCTTATTTATCAAGGAAATAGCGGTCTACCGCCATGCAATAGTTTATCAACTCTAGTCGAAGGCGGTTCAAAATCACAGGCAGTATTTGAAGGACTTAAAAATAAATATTTTCCGACAAATGCTTTTGATAATTTTATAAATTTGCTAAAGGAATCTTATGAAAAACAAACGTAGATTACAAATAGCTGTAATTGGCTCAGCAGGAATAGAGGAGTATCCATATAAAAAACCCGCACGTGCACTCTATAGAATAGCCTACGAAATAGGAGCTATGATAGCAAAATCCAATAATATTCTTGTCTGTGGTGGCAAAGGTGGAATCATGGAGGAGGCATGTCGTGGCGCTAAAGAAAATAATGGGCTAACTGTGGGAGTGGTATCCGGAAACAAAAGAGGTGTCTCTAATAGATATATTGATGTAGAGATAATATCTGGATTTATAAATTATGCTGAGGATGGAATAATCATTTCTATGGCAGATGGCGTAATAGCATTAGGTGGAGGAGCAGGCACATTACAAGAAATTGCCTTAAGTTATCGCAACAAAAAACCAATTGTATTCTTAAAAAATAGCGGAGGATGGAGTGATAAATTAATCGAGGAATATCTTGATGAGAGAAAAAATATTAAATTCAACTCAGCTAAGACTTCTAAAGAAGCTGTCCTCTTGCTCTATAAGTTATTAGGTCAAGATATTAAAGATACGTTATAATTAACCAAACTATATGAAACAAATACAGACACTCAAAGGGTTCAGGGATTTTTTGCCGGATGAAATGATATTGAGGCAAAAAGTCATAGATACTTGTAAAAAAGTATTTGAGTCCTTTGGATTTGTTCCAATGGAGACACCAAGCGTTGAATCCACTGCCACTCTTCTGGAGAAGTATGGAGAAGAAGCGGATAAGCTTGTATATACCTTTAAAGATAAGGGTGATCGTGATGTTGGTCTTATATACGACCTCACGGTGCCAACCGCCAAAGTATTATCACTCTACCAAAGTCAAATCAGCCTTCCATTTAAACGGTACCAAATACAAAGAGTTTGGAGAGCAGATAAACCTCAAAAAGGAAGATATAGAGAATTTACCCAATGTGATATCGATGTATTTGGTATAAATTCGCCTTATGCAGATGCTGAGATAGTAGCTGTTGTGTATAAGGTATTGAGCAAATTAGGCTTTAAAGCTTTTACGATAAATATTAATTCGAGAAAAATACTTTTTAACATTCTTGAGCAAGCGGGCATAGCAGACTTGACTCTACAACTATCTATCCTCCAAACAATCGATAAACTAGATAAGAAATCAGAAGAAGAAGTAAAAGAAGAGCTTAAAGAAAAAAATCTCTCTTCTGACCAAATTGAAACATTATTTAACTTGATAAAAAACACTTCTATAGATAGCGATAAGTACCTTGTTAAAGTAGTCAAGGCTGCCGAATCAATGGGCGTTCCAATAAAAAAGGAAGGCAGCGCAGGCTATCGTTTTGTTCCTTATATGGTACGCGGGCTCAATTATTACACTGGTCCGATATTTGAAACAGTAATCGATGGTATCAAGCTTGGAAGCGTGACAGCAGGGGGCAGATATGATAACCTCGTATCAACGCTCGGTGGTCCATCTACCACGGGAGTTGGAACTACCTTTGGTCTTGATCGTATATGCGATGCAGCATCGGAACTCAATTTAATTGATAAAGATAAAAAAATTACACAAGTACTCGTTACTATATTTCCTGGGTCGGAAGATAAAAGCATGCAGCTTGCAAAAG
>CAZKGG010000087.1:0-2528 GCA_964552385.1 uncultured Candidatus Saccharibacteria bacterium | reverse complement strand
AAATACAGAAACAGGAGAGTCTATTATCTCAGGAATGGGAGAACTTCACCTTGAAATTATGGTTGATCGTATGAAAAGAGAGTTTGGTGTTGAGGTAAACGTTGGTAAACCACAAGTGGCATATCGAGAGACTATCCTAGCTTCAGCTGAGGCAGAACATAAATACATCAAGCAGACTGGAGGAAAGGGTCAGTACGGTCACGTAAAATTGACTATCAAGCCTATGGAGAAGATAGAAGAGGGCGAGAAGATTCCAAAGAACGTAAAGAGATACGAAGACTTCGAGTTCATCGACTCTATCAAAGGAGGAGTTATTCCACAGGAATTTATTCCAGCTGTTGAAAAGGGAGTATACGAAGCTATGGACAGAGGAATAGTCGCTGGTTTCAAAATGGTAAACATTTCTTGCGAACTCACTTTCGGTTCATATCATGATGTGGACTCATCTGAAATCGCTTACAAGATCGCCGCTTCACAGGCCTTCCAAGAGGCAGCAAAGAGAGCAAGACCTGTTATCCTAGAACCTATCATGAAAGTTGAGGCTACTATGCCTGAGCAGTTCATGGGAGACGTAACAGGGTCACTATCAGGTAAGAGAGGACAGATAGAAGGAATGGATGAGAAGGGAATGCTACGAGTTATCCATGCAAAGGTCCCTCTATCAGAAATGTTCGGTTACACAACTGATATTCGATCTATGACACAGGGAAGAGGCTCAGTGATGATGGAGTTTGATCATTACGAAGTGGTTCCTCCAAACGTTGAGAAGCAAATCGTAGAGAGTAGAAAATAATAAAAAACAAAATCACACCATTAAGGTGTGATTTTGTTTAATCTTTACAAATTATAGTTAACTGATAAAATTTTATTAGTAATTTAAATAATAAATATCTATGGAAAAAAATGAATTGCCGGTTGTCGATACTGAGGTGGTTGAAGAGGGTGAACAAAAAGTAAGTGTTGCAGAATCAGTAGATGGTACACCCAGCACGGTTTCTTCTGAAGTTGCAGGCTCTGGTGATGCAGAAAAGGATAAAGATTCTTTAGATACTCCTTCTGATTCTAAAGGTAAAGATGTAAATGTCAAAATTGGTACTAAAAGTGATCATGTTGAAAAAGATGAAGCTAGTTCTGTAGAAACAGAAGATGCTCTTAAAAGTGAAAAGTCAGTTAAAAAGGAAGAAAACACACTAAAAGATAGAGAACTTTCAGTCGAAGAAATTAGGGCTGAAGCAGAAAAGATTCTTGTGTCTTCACGTGAAGCATGTGCTATGGCTGAAAAGGAGTGGAAAAATAAGACTCGAGAAAATAAGGGTTTTTTTGCAAAAAATCTCGAAGATTTAAAAGTGGCCACTGGCTTTGGTCGACCTAATGAGCCTAAAAAATCACCTGAGTATATTGAAGCATTGGAGGCTTATAAGGCAGCTAAGAAAAAAATGGCTGAGATTTCTACTCCAAAAAAGAAAATATTAAAGGCCAAGGATACTGCTGGACCAGATGGAACAGTTGATACTGAAGAGGTAGAAGTTGTTGATCGAGAGGCTTTGTTTGCACAGGTTGAGGCTGAATATTTGGCGTATCAAAATAGTATAAACGAATCTCTTCCTCCTTTAGAAAAAGGACTTGCAAGGAAAGCATTAGACAAATGGGTCAAGGCGCCTAAGGCGGTTAGAATTGCTGCTATACCAGTACTGGTGGGTGCTGGGAGCTTTGCTTTGGGTATGTCTTCTCTAGCTGCTGCTACGGGATATGTGGGTTATAGAGTAGGAAAATCAGCCGTTCGATCAGTGGCATCAGCTTATGCTTCTAAAAAAGTTGGGTCAATGTTACAGGAAAAATATGACAAAGCGAACGCTGATGAAAGAGAATCTATGGAGGATGAGTTTAAAGGTAAAATTGACTTAGATAATTTTGATGAAAATTCGGAGGCTATAATAGCTCGACTTGAAGAATTTGAGAAAACTAAGAACAGACAAAGAACTAAAAAAGTGGCAGCTCAGGTACTAACTGGTGCAGGTGTTACTGGTGCATTTTTTGGCGTGGAGCATTTTGCACACAATACAACTGATGCAATTTCAGCTCAAACAGAATCATCAGGGTCGATAGATAATCATATTGATGATGTAGGACACCCAGCTGATCTGGATCATATGCCAGAAAGTGGAGCTCCAGCGGTGGAGGCCGCTAATGTTGAGTTATCTTCAAAAGGTTTCATACAAGATGTTATCAATTTGAAAAAAGAAGTTTTGTCTAAATATGGTGATATGGACCATGTTCCACAAGGCATAAAAGATAATTTGTTTGGAAAGTCTTCAGTTGATCTTGCTAAACAATATGGTTTGTATGATCCGGAGCATGGATTAAGTGCTATGGGTTTAAAAGGCGAACATCTTTCTGTGTCTGAAAATGGAGACATTATTTATGGGGATGTTGGTGGACATCAAAACGTTGTTTTTGATTCTACTACAGGAGACACTCAAAGTTTTAGTCATTTTGGAAAAATGTTTATTCCAAAACCACATGATGTT
>CAZKGG010000086.1:0-2553 GCA_964552385.1 uncultured Candidatus Saccharibacteria bacterium | reverse complement strand
AATAAAAATACGAAAGAAAGTAAATAAAATTAATTTAGGATTATGTACCTTATGAAAATATATTTCTGGTACTTATAATCTAAAATCCTATACATGGCTCAAATACAAATTGGAGGAATTCCATGAGCCTGCTGAGAGAGAAAATGATTCGAGAATTAAAGCTCAAGACGATGAGCGAAAAAACGATCAAAAGTTACGTATCATATGTAAATTATCTGGCGAAGTATTACAAGAAATCTCCGGATAAAATAAATAGAGAAGAAGTAAAGAATTATCTTTACCATTTAAGAGTTAATAAACAATTATCCGCTAATACATTGAATGTTGTCCATAGTGCGATACGATTTTTTTACATCTATGTGATTAATGCAGAATGGGTTGTGAAAGACATCGCTAAATACAAACGTCCCAAGAGTAAACCAGTTGTATTAAGTAAGTTGGAAGTTGAGGCTATATTGAATTTAACCTGGAATATAAAGCACAAGACGATACTGACACTCATTTATTCAGCAGGACTTCGAGTGAGTGAAGCAGCTAAGTTAAAGGTCAATCAAATAGACCCAGGCAGAATGCAAATATTTGTTAAGGATGGAAAAGGGGGAACAGATCGTTATGCGCTATTGTCTCCCACAACTTTGAAATTGTTACGAGATTATATCGAAGAATACAAGCCTGTCGATTATCTATTTTACGCAAGAGATAAAAACAAGATGAAAAACTTTTCAGTCAGAGCAATACAACGTGCATTCAGGGATGCTCTTTTTAAAGCAGGGATAACAAAGAATGCCTCTGTCCATACTCTAAGACACTCCTTTGCCACGCATCTTCTTGAAGCAGGGGTTAATATGCATCATATTCAACTTCTACTCGGACATTTTTCTCCTCAGGCAACGTATATTTATTTACATGTCAGGCGATACGATTTAATGAATATTAAGAGCCCCTTAGATACATACGATTACAATATTTTAACCAATCCTTTACAGACGGGAGGTCTGGCAAATGGAAACATCACAACAAGAGGAGATGTTGGTCAGAAAGAGGATACTGGAAGTAGCTGAAGTTTTTCGGGAAAATGAAAAAGAATTTTTTTCTATCTATGGTAATTCCTTGACTCGAAACGAGGTAAAAGCGTATTATGCGATCAGGAATTGCAGAACAGAGACACTCGGTGGTCACGTAGATAAATGTAGTCACTGTGGATTCGAAAAGAATTCCTACAATTCCTGTCGTAATAGACACTGTCCCAAATGTCAGTTTTTAAGAAAAGAGAAATGGTTAGTTAAAGAGAATAAGAACGTTTTACCGGTAAAATATTTTCATGTCGTATTTACTCTTCCGAGTGAATTAAATCCTCTCATATTAAATAACAAAAAGATATTCTATTCTCTTTTATTTAAAACTGTTTCGGATACTTTAAGAAAGGTAAGTAAGAATAAAAAGTATCTAAATTGTATCCCTGGTTTTTTATCTATTCTACATACATGGGGACAGACTTTATCCTATCATCCACATATTCATGTTTTGATCACTGGTGGTGGAATTTCTGCGGATAAAGGCAAATGGATCGATTCAAGAGAAAAATTCTTTCTGCCGATTCCCGTTTTATCAAAACTATTTCAGAGATTATTTTTATTTCATTTGAAAAAATACTATCATGGAAGTTATCTTACTATTC
This sequence comes from uncultured Candidatus Saccharibacteria bacterium, assembly GCA_964552385.1. GTDB lineage: Bacteria > Patescibacteriota > Minisyncoccia > Phycocordibacterales > DATDWN01 > C7867-006. The sequence continues at coordinate 875 of CAZKGG010000086.1, read as the reverse complement.
CCAAAAGTTGTGAAGAATTAAATGATCCATCACACTTTCAAAGATTTTTAACAAACCTCTATTCTAAAAAATGGATCGTATATACCAAACAACCTTTCGAAAGTCCCGACTCCGTAATTAAATATCTGGGACGTTATACACACAGGATAGCAATCAGTAACCAGAGAATATTAGAAATAACAAACGATACTGTTACCTTTCGATACAAAGATTATGCGGATAATGACAAACTTAAAACAATGTCTCTTTCTGGAGTAGAATTTATTCGCAGGTTTCTTATGCATATCCTACCATTAGGGTTTGTTAAAATCAGGCATTACGGAATCATAGCAAACCGATCTCGCAAAGACTCTCTCGAATTATGTAAGTCACTTCTTAAAAAACTAAATCGTTCTTTAAATCAGAAGTCTACACCAGAAGAATGGAAAGATATCCTTGAGTCTATGATCAAAAAGATTCTCCTATGTAGCCTATGTAAAGTTGGGTCATTCGTATCCATTAGCCTCATCCCCAAACAAATCCGACCTCCCTAGTAACTTTGAATCCCCATAGTCCCGTATAAAGTCTCATCACAACGCGGTTTCGTCCAACTCATTTCTAACCGCAATAGACTTTTAGAGATTTTTTCTTCGGATTTATTCTGGTTAATACAGCTTAGCCGCTTCCTCTCTTTCGGCTCTGGTGAGTCTATTGCGTTTAGAAACTGAATGTGTTAGGTGACATCTTCCATTGAAATTAGAACGTTAAGCTCTAAGTCTGGACATTTTATTTCTTCTTGATTTGATTTTGTAAAAAACCCATTTTTCACATAGTCCGTATTTTTCTTGGACATTTTTTGCAATTGCCCCATAGCTACGTGGTGATTGGTTAGAACA
>CAZKGG010000085.1:0-2561 GCA_964552385.1 uncultured Candidatus Saccharibacteria bacterium | reverse complement strand
TATTGAGTGATGCTTTACAAAAAGTAAAAGAGGGAACTTCTTTGTCTAATGCGTTATCACAACATAAAGAAATACCAAATATTTTGACTCAAATGGTAAAGGTTGGGGAAGAAACTGGTGAGTTGGGTAGTATACTCAAGTCTTTAGCCAGATTTTACCAAAGAGAGGTGACAACAGCTGTCGACACTCTAGTTGGGCTTATAGAGCCAGTTATGATTGTATTGCTCGGTCTAGGTGTTGGTACCTTGCTAGCGGCAGTTCTAATGCCTATATACAACATAGCATCAGCTTCATAATTTGTGGTGTTATAAAATACCTGATGTTATAATATCAACACAAATTATTTAAAAAAATGAAAAATAAATCAAAAATCAGAGGTTTTACACTTATCGAGCTATTGGTTGTTATTGCTATAATCGGTATTCTGACATCGGTTGTGTTAGCGGTATTGAGTGCTGCTAGAACTAAGTCATTAGACAACTCAGTTAAAACGAATTTGGTTGGGGTAAAACAAAGTGCCGAGTTGTATTTTGATAATAATTCCGGCTCCTATGGTACGTTTGCAGTTGCTTCTTGTCCTATTACTGTTACTGCAGGAAGTGTTTTTAATGATGCAAAAGTTATTGCTGGTATAAATTCAGCACTTGCTTCTGGTGGTAACGGAACAAGATGTGTTGCATCTGTAAATACTTATGCGGTGGCGGTTGGACTAAAGACATCAAACCAGTCATGGTGTATAGATAGTAACGGGGTGCCAAAACTATATAACGGTACACCTACAGCCGCGATTACTGGAGGTGTTTGTTCGTAATTATCCACACCCCCTCTTTTATTAGTATCTTCCTCACCGTATAATGTATGTATTCGTTTTGATAAAAAAACGGCATTCTCTGAAAAGAGAGAGGGTCGAATAATAAAATATATTATAAGAATTTAGTTAATAATTTATAAAATTTTAATCATGAAAAACATAAGATCAAATCGAGGTTTTACACTTATCGAGCTATTGGTTGTTATTGCTATAATCGGTATTCTATCATCAGTTGTTCTAGCTTCTCTAAATACTGCAAGAAGTAAGGGTGCTGACGCTGCTGTTAAGTCAAACCTTAATAATATGAGGGCACAGGCTGAGATTGTTTACGATTCAACATCAAGTTACGCTACTGTTTGTGCTAACGCTAATATTTCAGCTGGTGGGGCTGCGGCAGCTTCTGCTGGAGGAGGTTCATGGGTGTGTAATAATGCTGCTGGTGCTTGGGCAGGTTCAACACAACTCAAGACTACAAACTTGGTGAACGGTACATCTGGAACAGATTACTGGTGTGTTGATAGTACTGGTGCATCAAAAATTGAGGATGCTGCTCTAGGTGCCGCTACTGCTTGTGCGTAATCATTTAGTATAATCTTTTCTTGCAAAGACCGGCTTGTAGCCGGTTTTTGTTTTTATATTTTTTTTAATAATGTATAATTAATATATGTTATTTTTGTTGCTAATTTTTGCATTTATATTTGGTATTGTGATTGGTAGTTTTTTAAATGTAATTGGACTTCGTTACAATAGTGGTTTATCACCATTTTCAGGTAGATCAAAATGTTTTAGTTGTAACACTACTCTAAAATGGTATGAACTTATACCAATTGTTAGTTTTATTTTTTCTTGGGGCAAATGCAGAACATGTAAAAGTCCAATCTCAGTTCAGTATCCACTAATAGAAATGGCAACTGGTCTCATATTTATGTTGGTAGTTCTAAGACAGGTTAATCTGTGGTCATTATATAGCTTGTTGGACCATGGCTTACTGTACTCAGTATTATTTTCATTATATTACTTTGTTGTTTTCGGTATTCTAATTGTTATAGCGGTATATGATGTGAGACATAAGATTATTCCAAACATTCTAGTTTATTTATTTATTGCGCTAGGTTTGTTGAGGTTTTTTGTTTTTATGTATTGTAAACATTTTGATATGACTAGAATGGATGTGTTTGATTTGGCTTCTCCGCTGATATTGTTTACCCCATTTGCCTTGCTTTGGCTTGTATCTTCTGGGCGATGGATGGGGTTTGGTGATGCAAAGTTGGCTTTCGGTATGGGGGCATTTATGGGTTTAGTTTCTGGTGTGAGTGCAGTAATTTTAGCATTTTGGATGGGAGCCTCTTGGAGTATATTCATTCTTATTAGAAGTAGGTTGATTTTAAATGGAGAAAGTGTAGGAATTCACGATGAAGTTCCATTTGCACCATTTTTAATTTTGGCAACTATAGTTGTATTTTTTAGTGGGATAGATGTTTTGAGTCTTGGGGATATTATTAATCTTTTATAAAATGATATTTAATAAAGGTTTTACTTTAGCTGAAATAATGGTTGTCATAAGTATAGTTTCTGTAATTATGACTACAGTTTTATTTAGCTATTCAACTTTTAGTGATAGATTGGCAATATCATCAGCTGCACAAGAAATTGCTATAACGATAAGGCAAGCTCAAACATACGGATTAACTGTTAGAGAGGCCGCTACTGCTGGAGGAGATTTTACTGCACCATACGGTATGTATTTTAA
>CAZKGG010000084.1:0-2609 GCA_964552385.1 uncultured Candidatus Saccharibacteria bacterium | reverse complement strand
TGTATAATAATAAAAAATCATGACCATATATTTTATAGCAAATAATATTCACTTCGCTCTAGGACTAGTTAGTTCTCTGGTGTTTTTTGTTATGTTTTGGCTTTCTGTTGATGCATATTTTATAAGTAGGCACTATTCATTAGTCATGAGGGTTGTCGGACTACTTTTGGTTGCTATCTGGCAGCTAATTAATGCTTTTAGTTTTGGGGGGGATCTAGTAAATTTGTTTGGATCTAGTCTGTATATTGTCGGCCTGATTTTGATTGTTGGAAGTTTCATATCAACACCCAGAATCTCTAGCGTTTCTGCTGTAATACTACTTCCTGCTTTTTCTAGTGTATTGCCTTCATTATCAATCGTGGCTGGCTTATTGCTTTTAGGTATTTCTTATTTGGCCTATGATCAAATGAGGAGGGAGTATAACAAATCTTTACAACCTTTTTTTATAGGATTTTTGTTACTTGCTATTTCATCATTTTCTCAAGTATTTAATTTGGATCAAAGTGTAGAAAACTATATGTGGTATTTTACCAATTTTATAGATATTTTGGCGTACATTTCTCTTTCATACTGGTTCTGGCAGTATCTCAAAATACGAATAAGAGAGAGTTTAATACTTATATTTGTATCAATGACTATCTTTATGTCGACTGTTGTAACGTTGGCTTTTTCTACTATTCTTATTGGTAAGATTGAACATGAAACTAGAGCAAATCTTTTGATTAATGCAAAATCATTTAATTTTATAACTGAGGGTTTGATGGAGGAATCAAGTGCGAAATCTAAACTAATCGCCTCTGATGCTAAAATATATAATGCAATAGCAGAAAATAATTCTGTTCGATTGGAAGAATATTCAACCAAGTATCTTTCAGAAGAACATTTGGGCTTTTTGGTAATTTTGGATAAAAATGGTGTGGTTCTAATGCGAGGTCAGTCTCCTAATGAAATCGGGGATTCACTTTCTGGAGAAAGAGCTGTAGAAGAGGCTCTTCTGGGAAAATCATTCACCACTATAGAGTTTTCACCTTCAGAAAAATTTTCTATTAGGTCGTCTAGTCCGGTATATAAAGATGGGAAAGTGGTCGGTGTAGTTATCACGGGTTTCCCACTAGATAATACTATGGTAGATAGAATCAAAAAGATTACTGGTTTAGACGCTACTTTTTATCAAGACAATAAATCTGTGGCAACAACCGCTTTTGCTGATGATGGTAAGAGTCGATTAACTGGAGATTCTGTTTTGGATAAAAATATAATTGATAATGTTTTGGGGGCAGGAAGAAATATTACCGATAGGGTGGTAATAAAAAACAAGGCCTTTTTAGCTAGTTATATACCACTTGTAAATGGTGATAATAAAATAGTTGGAATGTTGTCAGTATCAAAGCCACAAACTGACTTGATGGATATTGCAGATGCAACAAACAGGCTTACATTGATTACTGTAACGCTCATAATTCTTGTGCTAGCCTTTCCAATATTGATGTTGACTCGTAAATTAATGGATAGTATATAATTGCAAACCGTAACAATTAAGTATGAAACTTTCTATTATTGATAAAAAGGAGATTATAACAGGAACTATTCAAGTTACTTTTGATGTTTCGGACAAAGACTTTGTTTTTAGTGCGGGTCAGTATATACAAGTTACTATCCCTCAGTTGCTATATGCTGACCATAGGGGAGCATCTAGAAACTTTTCTATACTTTCCTCCCCAAACGATAAAAAGTCTATTAGTGTGGCATATAGATACTCTGGAAGTGGTTTCAAGAAGACTATAAATGATATGCCTATTGGGTCTCTAGTTGAAGTCTCAGGTCCTTTTGGAGATATGTTGCTTCCAAAAGAGCAGAGTCGGTCTATTGTGTTTGTTGCTGGTGGTATAGGTATTACACCTTTTATGAGTATGATTCGTTTTGCGACAGAGGAGAGTTTACAAAATGATATAACTCTTTTTTATGCAAATAGGGATCAAAGCAGTTCCGCTTATATTCAAGATTTAGAGGATTTATCAAAGAAGAATCTACGCTTTAAATTAAAGAGTCATTTTGGTTTAGTGGATTCAGATGCTATAAAAAATAAAATAGAAAATGACAAAATAGAAAATGCTTTGTGGTACGTTGTCGGTCCATCGCTTATGACATCTTCAATATTAAAAATATTGAGTGAAATCGGTGTAAATAAGGGCAATATTAGATTCGAAGAATACGATGGTTACTCTCTGCCTATAACCCTAGGTAGTGGAGCTAATATAGATAATATAGCGGATTTTCCAGTGTCTGTTTTGAGTGCTATTGATAGAAATTCAATTATATCTATAACTGATTTGCAAGGTAATATTATTTATGTAAATAAACCATTTTTGGATATATCAAAGTATTCCAAAGAAGATTTAATTGGAAAAAACCATAGAATATTAAAATCAGGCAGCCATGATTCTAAATTTTATGCTGATATTTGGAATGCTTTGGTTTCAAAGCAAACATGGAAGGGGGAGATTAAGAATAAGACAAAAGAGGGGTCTTTTTATTGGATAGAATCTAGTATTGAACCTATTATCACAGAAGATGGTCAGGTCTCTGGCTATGTTTCAGTGGGTTTGGAT
>CAZKGG010000083.1:0-2612 GCA_964552385.1 uncultured Candidatus Saccharibacteria bacterium | reverse complement strand
TTACCAGTCTACTAACATCAATAGTGATTTTATTGTTATTTATTTCTTTTACTATACCGTTTATTGAATAACTTTTTGCATTTGGGACATCTGGTAATTCCTGCTTGCTTGATTTATTAAATAATTCATACAACTTTATATGTAAATTAAATTTAATAGCCACACCGAAAATAATTGCAATTAGAATTATAATACTTGCCGTTAAAAGTTTTTTATTCATAACATAATTGTAACAAACAAATACAAAATTCAAAATAAAGAAAAAGCGAGAGTGTTTCTCTCGCTTCATAAAAAACTACCAGTTATACCCCATGTATAACTGGGCATTTGATTCTGTTGGAATTGATACCCCTCCTTTATACTTTGCTTTAAAAACTAGCCAACGGAAAGAAGTTTTAACAAAATATTTTTTACCTCCTGAGTAATCAGGAAAAACTACACTTTTTCCACTTGATACTGTTGTAGATCCAAGCTGTTCTGAAACAGAACTACCATCCCTACTTGCCCACGCAGTAATATCCGCAGAAAGGTTTGGGTTATTTGAATCTACCCCCATTTTAACTTTTGCAGAATATATAATTTCTGGATCTACGTCTGGGACCAGCAAAAGATAGAACTGGCCACGTAACGGCCTAGGTTCACGATCAACCAGTGCCACCTCAAGTAATGGATCAAAGCTAATCACATTTTCAGAAATGACCCTAAAAAAACGATAAAACACTGGCGGATTAATCAGGTCATATCCCGGCGGTGCTGAACAATCACTACTAGGTGAGACTTGGCTACCACTTGATCCACATCCACTATTTTTACTAATGACAAACATATCCTTACACGATACCGTTGTCAGTACGACAAATAAAAGCAATAATCGCAAAGTTATTTTCACTGTGCCTCCACACAGAAAACGAACTATCCACATGAAATAATGTCATAAAAAACATAGTGAGTCAATCAAAGTTCGTATACGAAAAAAGGGTGGCTCACACATATGGTGAGTCCACCCTTTCCTACAGAACACTCGGCGATATTTTGCCGAGACAGGCTTCGTTAGAAGCCGACACCCGCCGTGACGCGAACGGCGAAGAACTTGCGGGAATCGAGTCCCGCACTCGCCTTCACGACACCGTGAGGTGCCTTGAGGGCGAGAGTCAGGTCGCCGTGATACGCTAGACCAGGCGAAGCAAAACGGAAACCGTCTCGCTCCATACCAAGTCCGACGCCGATGGTCGGGCCGATCTGGAAAGCTCCCATGCCAACGATCGGGTTGAACAGGTGGAACTGAGTGCTGGCATAACCAGCGCTAGAACCAACCATTACACCCACCTCGGGACGCTTGCTGCCGAGGTCACGGAGAACCGTGACCTCGTATGAGCGTTCGGCTGGAGACATGATCTCCCGCGTCGGACCGTTCGAGTGCTCAATCCTGATCATGGGGATCGTGATTTCCGGCGAACCGGAAACAGCGACCACCCACGAAGCGGGGCGAACATCCTGTGCCGATGCTGAACCAACGAGGACCAGCAGGGCGAACGCGACGATTGCGAAAATGACACGCTTCATCGATACCTCCACTGGCCATCCATGGCCAGAATCTGTTAATGGAACAATCCTTGACTAAAATAACCATAACACACTATATGTTAATAAGTCAAGTCTTAAAATATCTATATTTATAGGCTCAGAAATAGTCTTACAAACCACTCCTTGAAAGCAGAGATTTGATTGTTTTTAAAGCAATCTTTATATCGAGCCAGAATGAACGATTTTTTATATAGTAAATATCGTATGTTAGTTTCTCTTTTGTAAGAGATATATGTGCACTGTGATGTGGATGACTCTCCTGATTTATTTGTGCCCAACCAGAAAGTCCAGGTTTAATCAAATGACGGATATTGTAGTAAGGAATTTCCTTTTCATATATAGCAACTCCAGATGGGAGCTCAGGTCTAGGCCCTATCAAAGAAAGATCCCCTGAAATAACGTTCCAAAGCTGTGGAAGCTCATCTATTCTAGTTTTTCTTAATATGTTTCCGATTTTTGTAATTCTATTTTCTGTTTTTGATTCAAGGTTAACTTCATTTCTCCCCATTGATCGAAATTTATATAGCTTTATATTTTTACCATCTTTGCCAACTCTGCTTTGTTTTATAAATATATCTCCACCATCATCTAGCTTTATCGCAACATAAACAAATGGATAAAATACCAAAGAAACTAAACCAAGAGGTAAAGATAAAACTACATCCATCACACGTTTTAGAAAATCATATGTAAACTTTGGAGAAACAGATATATTTTCAAGAAACCAACTATATGTAACGAGCGAAAGAGGTATCCTATCGAAAATATCTTCGTATATTCTATGGGAATCAATAAACCTAACCTTTGAAAAAATCAGGTTATATAAGTGAGGTAAAAGTGGAACTACTTTCTCATTCGAAAAATCAATAACAATTATCTTTATATCATTTGAATAAACTGTGGTAATAATATCTTCTTGAATATTTATTGAATCTATATCGTTTACATCAACTGATGAAATAAAATTCAAATCATACCTATTGTTATTATTTACTTCATTTAATAGTTCTTTCATTTCATCCCCTGCT
>CAZKGG010000082.1:0-2629 GCA_964552385.1 uncultured Candidatus Saccharibacteria bacterium | reverse complement strand
GTATAAAAAATCACAGAACGATATTGAGTTCCAACATCATTTCCCTGTCGATTTAATGTTGTTGGATCGTGACTTCCAAAAAAAACTGTAAGTAAGTCTCGATAATTAACTTCGCTTGGATTAAATTCAACTTTTGTACACTCTGCATGACCTGTAGAACCACTACAAACCTGTTCGTATGTTGGATTTGGCACTGTACCACCAGAATACCCAGGAAGTACACTCTCTACGCCTTTTAGCATCTTAAAAACTGCCTCTGTACACCAGAAGCAACCACCACCAAAAACAGCAATTTCATTATTCATAAACTTATTATAATACAAAAACCACCAATTTGGTGGTTTTTGTATTATAAGATTATTAAACTACTGTAATATTCCTATCTTAAATAGCGCCAATTCTCGTTCTGGGTTGCCTTGACCACCATGTTGAGACATAAATCCAGATGTACCATCTATACCACATAAACTTATGATTGCAGATGCTCCGCCTGGATGTTGTGATATCCAAGAAGTTAGATTGTATACTCCACCATTAACAACAGACCAACAATCGGCTGATTTATTGTGTAATGCCACCTGAGCCATTGTATATTTTGCAACTGTAGAACCAGTATTTCCTCCAGAGGCACTTGTTGGTGGTAATAGTTGTGGTTTTACCTGTACTGGAGGAAGAGGTTTTGGTCCATCGTCATCACCCTCTTCTTCATCATCACTATCATCATCACCCACTCTTTCAACATCATCTTTTTTATTAGTTTTAGTTTGATTTTGTACAGTAGTTGAACTTTTAATACCCTCTTTTTGACTATCTTCGTCTTCTTTGTCTATGTCATCATCTTTAATTCCAAGAGTAGCTACTATATTTGAATGTTCATTTATTTCTTTCTCTAATTCAGAATTTATCTGATTTACAGACTTTGAATCACCTTTTTCCTTAATTTTTTGTAAATTTTTATTTACTGAACCTATTTCACTTAAAAATGAATTCTTTAAAGAAATACTTTGTTCGGCAGACAAATTTCCTTTGTCCTTTAATTTCTCTGCTTCTGAAAGTCTTTCAGCGGCTTGTCTTACTGAAACTTCTGCGTCACCTTTAGCAGTAACAGCTAATACTGACTCTAGTTTCTCGTTTACGTTGATTTTAACTGGATATAAAATATCTCCCGGTAGTGAATTTTCAGCAACTATTCCTGTTCCACCACCAAGTATTAGTAATATAAGTAATGCGATTGGCATAATAAATTTATTTATAATAAATAATCCTGACTCTAATTTGAGACGAACACTACTATATTATCTTACAAAAATAAAAACTATGCTATGTATAGTGGACTTATTATTATAGATTTATAAATATACAATAGACCAAATATAACTATTAAAAGACCTACTGCCAACATGACCATTCTTAAATTATGAACCCTAAACTCAACAAAAATAGTGAAAATTAGTCCTAAAACAAGTATAAGAGCTATTATCATATAAAAGAAGCTTAGAGCAGCCTTTGGTGAAAGTAGAACCTTTTGTAAAAAGCTTGAATATTTTATATTTGGAGAAGCTGTAGCAACGGCACTATTTTTTGCAACAGCAACAAAAAGATCATTTGATGTCTCTTCATTTAAGACTTCTTTAGTCACAGACTCAGAAAGAACCTTTGCTGATGAACTGCCAACTACTGGCACAGTTTTTGCAGTCTTTGTTACGGTTTGTTTATTAGTGACCACGATAGATTTCTCTGATTCTGCTGGTCTACCGAACAACTGAACAACAAATGTAGTTTTTCTACCTTGATACATACCATCTGCAGTCGCTATACCAATTTCAGTAAAGTTATCATTCATTATATTTGCTCTGTGACCTGGAGAATTCATCCACGCCGTATTTACATCAATAGAATCATTAAAATTAACGGCTAGGTTTTCCCCCGCATAAGCAAAATCATAACCAACTTGTTTAAACCAGTACCATGGAGTTTTTCCATCAGGGCTTTTATGAGCAAAGTATCCATTTTCTGCCATATCATTTGCTTTTAGTTGTGCAGCTTTTTCAAGTACTGGACTAATAGCTAAATGGCCATAGCTTTTTGTATCTCTGTCTTGATTTGCATAATCAACTAAAACTTTTGGCAAAACAAGTGCTGTAAAGTCTTTACCAATTAGTATTGGTCCAGATACTGCAAATAAAAACAAACACACAACAATTACAAAAATAGCTAGTGCGGACACCTCTCTAAAAACGTGAGGCTTATAATCATTCACCTTGTGTGGAATGAAATATTTTTTGAACCACTTAAACATTTCTGTATTATATCAATCAAAATCAAAATACACAAATCAGTATTTGTAAAGTAGTAAAAAAGCCCTATTTTCAGGGCTTTTTTACTACTTTAGACTAAAGATTAGAATTTATTGAGCGTTAGGATTCTGTGACCAAGGAACTAGAGCTGGTAACTCAAGTGACAAATCTGGACACTCTAGCTTGTTAATCTTTCTAAGAGTAGCGAGATAAACTAATCCTGTAGGTTCATTTAGACCCCATGGTTTTAGAATATCATCACCATACTTAGCTTGAAATGCCTTAACTTGAGCATATGTCATTGGACCATAATATCCTGTTATAGGAAGTTT
>CAZKGG010000081.1:0-2698 GCA_964552385.1 uncultured Candidatus Saccharibacteria bacterium | reverse complement strand
ATATATCAGAAACTAGTCCATATTATAGCCAGGCTCATTCACTCGGATACAACATTGTAAAAAAACTAGGTTATGCAGTTCTAACTGGTGGTGGACCTGGGATAATGGAAGCTGCAAATAAGGGTGCAAATGAAGCTGGTGGAGACTCTCTCGGGCTCGAAATCGAACTAGATCCTCCTCAACTTGAGAACCCATACCAAACTGACAGCATAAACTTTCATTATTTCTTCTCTAGAAAAATGGCTCTTTCTTTTGCAGCTGAAACATACATCTTTTTCCCTGGAGGATTTGGAACACTAGATGAGTTTTTTGAAATCATTACCCTAGTTCAAACTGGAAAGATTGAAAAAGTGCCTATTGTTTTATTTGGAAGTGACTATTGGAGTAAACTAGAAATTTTTATGAAAGAAGAGTTACTTACTCGTGGTGTAATCGGACAAGAAGAACTGAATCTATTTAAAATTACTGATAATGAGGATGAAGTTATCGAAATAATAAAATCTGCCCCAGTGCATAATGGTATAAAGTTCAATCATAACAACGGAAATACTCCAAATAACTTTTAGTTATTTTTGAATATCTTTTTTGATTTCCTTAAACTCGTTTTCTATTTCAGAAAGTCTCTCTCTTGATGACTTTATAAGTTCTGCACCCTCTTTTACGTACTCTAAACCTTTTTCAACATCTAACTCTGACTGAGATTCAAACCAAGAAACTATCTCTGCTAATTTTTTAAGTGAATCTTTTAAATTTGCTCCTTCGGTTGTTTTCTTTGTTGCCATATTATTTTGTTATTGCTTTTATAATACCGTCTTTAACTGCCACATCCAACTCTTCACCACTTTTCACATCTTTTATGCTTTTTACTATTTTACCACCGACTTTTACTATACTGTAACCATATGCTAGTTGCCTCTCAGGATTTGATATATCTAGCATTTTTTTGGATTGCACCAAAAAATCTGCGCTACTTTCTAACATTTTAGAAAAACCTTTGACAATTTCAACACCTATGCTTGAAACCTTATCTGAAACTCTTTTTATACTGCTCTCCATATGAACTATAGAGTTCTCAACTGCGGATTGTTTATCCCTAAGTACAGCTTGAAATTTGGAAAATATTCTCTCCTCTCCCAACTGAACCAGAGACAATGCTTCGTTCCATGTTGAGTTCAAAAGATTTGCGACTGCAGTTGGAGTAGAAACATTTTTATCAGAAACCATAGAAACCAATGGTTCATCTTTATCGTGACCAATACCAGTCAAAACTGGTACAGGAAAGTCAGCAACAGCCCGAACTAAAACTTCGTTATTAAAGGCTTGAAATGACTCGAGGGAACCTCCCCCTCGCATTATAACCAATACATCAATATCAGCGTTCCTGAGAGTGTTTATCGAGTTTAGGAGGTCTTTAATAGCATCAACTCCCTCGACTTTTGAATCAACAAAAAATATTTCATATCCAAACTTTCCAATATTAGTCAAAAAATCGTTTATCACCGCCCCACTCTTTGAAGATATCACCCCTATTTTATGAGGATAAACTGGTATTTCTCGTTTTCTAGAAACAGCAAGCAACCCCTCCTTTTCAAGTTTTAGTTTTAGTTGATCATATGCAATTTTCAGTGCCCCTTCTCCAACCAACTCAACGGATTCTATCTGCATTGTTAATCCGCCATTTGGTTTATAAACACTCGGGTAAGCAGTAACAATAACTTCCAAACCGTCCTTTAGCGTTACTCCAGATAAAGAATAGTCTCTCTTCCACATAAAACATTTGAGTGTAGATTGATCTTTTGTATCTTTAATATTGAAATACAAATAAGATCTCCCTTCATACATCTGAACACCAGAAACTTCACCAACTATTCTAGCCTTTTCCTTTTTTAGATTTAAATTCAGTCTATCTAAGTACAGACTTACTGATATTATATCCTTATCTTGCATAATTATTTTGACTTATTTTTAACTGATTTAATATATTCGTAAATTGATGGAGAAAGTGAAATCAATATAATAACCATAACCATATAATGCATGTACTTCTCAACTCCAGGCATGACCCTGCCCATATAATATCCAACACAAGTTATTCCAATAGTCCAAAGAAATGCTCCAAAGATAGAATCTTTACTAAATTTTTTAAACGGCATTTTTACTGCACCTGCCATAGTAGGAGCAAAGGATCTAACTATTGGCACAAATCTACCAATAATAATAGTTTTGTCTCCGTATTTATTATAAAAATCTTGTGTTTGGTCCAAATGTTTCCTCTTAAACCAATATTTGTCATTACTTTTTATAATAAAGTCTCTAAGTCTTTCTCCCATAAAATAACTGAAGTTATAACCAGAAACACTTGCAACAAAAAGAGTTACGAGAAGAAGTGGAAGATTAAAGTATCCTTGTGAAGCTAAAAAACCAGTTGTAAAAAGTAACGAGTCTCCTGGCAAATAAAAAGTTAGAGGAAAAGACTCAAGAAAAATAATCAAAAACAAAATAATGTAGCCATAATAACCGACGTCTTTTATCAAATTTATCAAATGTTCCATGAGGGATATTGTAGCACATCTTATTAAAACTTAGCGAAACAACTATTTCGTGAGACATTGCACAGGAAATTAGAAAACAACGACGAACAAAAAGAAGACTGAAGCACTGTTTGAGCGATAGCGAGTTTGCGAGAAGGCTCTGGAGT
>CAZKGG010000080.1:0-2701 GCA_964552385.1 uncultured Candidatus Saccharibacteria bacterium | reverse complement strand
TATAAGACTAGAAGTAAAAATCAAAAAACTCCTAATAGGAAAGGATGCAAAGTCACTTGAAGATTCAATAATAAATGCAAATGCAAATCTTGAGAAAATGGAGAATTTTCAAAAAGAGGCAAGTTTGTATTTCAAAAATATTGAAAAAAGACTAAAGAGAAGCCTCCAGACCGTAGAAACACTACGCTTTAACCCTTTCAAGGGTACTGGAGATTGTGGAAACCAAAGTTTCTACACTGCATTTCTATCAGAAAATGGTGATGGGGTTGTGATTTCTAGTTTATATTCTAGAGACCGTGTTAGTGTATTTTCAAAACCACTAAATAAGTTCGAAAGTAATTTCGAACTTACCGAGGAAGAAAAAGAAGTTATTGGAAACTCAAAAAACCAACTTTCACAATAAAGTATATTGTAAATGTTTATGAACCTAATATTTTACTACCATGCAAAATCCAAAAATAACAGAGGCGAAAGCTACAATAGAACGATCCCCTGTGGTAGCAATAATGGGTCACATAGACCATGGTAAGTCTACTCTCCTTTCATATATTCGAAAAAGCAAAGAACCTTTAAACGAAGCTGGTGGTATCACTCAACATATTTCTGCATACGAAGTTGAACACACAACAAAGGAAGATAAGAAACAAACTATTACTTTTTTGGACACTCCAGGACACGAAGCTTTTAACGGCATCCGAAAACGAGGAGCATCTGTTGCAGACGTTGCAGTTTTAGTTGTATCTGCAGAAGATGGTGTGAAGCCTCAGACTATCGAGGCTCTAAACTCCATACGAGATAGCCACACACCTTTTATTGTAGCGATAAATAAAATAGATAAACCTGAAGCAAATATAGAAAGAACAAAACAAAGTCTAGCTGAAAATGAAATCTATGTTGAAGGTTGGGGTGGAGATATTCCAGTTGTAGCATTATCAGCAAAAACTGGTGAGGGTGTTCCTGATTTACTAGATATGATTATACTAGTAGCCGAATTAGAGAATCTAACTGGAGATACTGGTGTTTTAGCTGATGGTGTAATCATAGAAAGTAATAGAGATACAAAAAAAGGCATCACTGCTACATGTATTATAAAAAATGGTCATGTAGAAAAAGGAATGTATATAGTAAGTGGTGTTGCTATAGCACCAGTCAGAATAATGGAAAATTATCTAGGAAAACAAATAGACAAAGCCACATTTTCTAGCCCAATTAGAATTATAGGTTGGGATGAGCTACCAATCGTAGGACAAAGATTTCAAGTATACAGCGAAAGAACTGAGGCAAAGGAAGCCGTAGAAAAAGAGAAAGAAAGAATATCTAACAATAGATCATCTGATATTTCTGGAAATACTAACAATGAAAACTGTGTCGTACTTCCCCTACTCGTAAAAGCAGATACTGGTAGTAGTTTAGAGGCTGTTATAAGTCAAATAAAAAAACTCGACACAGAGTTTGTTAAACCACAAATAGTCGCGTCAGGTATAGGAACAATTTCAGAAAATGATATAAGACTCGCAGCTGGAACAATGAAAGCAATAATCATTGGGTTCAGTGTAAAAATTGATTCACCCGCAAAGAATCTAGCTGAAAGAAGCGAAATAGAGATAAAAACTTTTGACATCATTTATAAAATGACTGAATGGCTCGAAGAATTAATAAAATCAAAAACTCCAAAAGTAAAAACTGAGGAAGTAACAGGCAGAGCAAAAGTTCTAAAAGTTTTCAGTAAACTAAAAGACAAACAAATACTTGGAGGAAGAGTGGAAACTGGAAAGATAGCACTTGGTTCTCTAGTTAAGATAAAAAGACGAGATGCTGACATTGGTGAAGGGAAAGTTCGAGAACTTCAACAACAAAAAAATGCAACTGAAGAAGTACGTGAAGGTACAGAGTTTGGTGCAATGATAGTTTCAAATATTGAAATTGCACCAGGTGACCATATAGAATGCATAATAGTAACTGAAAAATAACATGAGCACACGAGACGAAAGAATAAAAGAAATATTGAGAGACCTAGGAGCCAAATTCCTGCTACTAAATGGTAACGGTTCTTCACTTATGACTGTTACAAATGTTGAATTAACACAGCGTTCAAAACATGCTACTATCTTCTTTACAGTCTTCCCTGTGGAGTTCGAAAAGACTGCACTTGAATTCGCAAAGAGAAAAAGAAGCGAATTCAAGGATTATGTTATGGATCACTCAAAACTTGGCCGAGTACCACAGTTAGATTTTGAGATAGATACTGGTGAAAAAAATAGACAAAAAATTGATAATTTATTAAGCCAGAACTAAATGACCTAGTGGCCAAGTGGTAAGGCAAAGATCTGCAAAATCTTTATACGGCGGTTCGATTCCGCCCTAGGTCTCCAGAAAAAAGAATTCTTTTTTCGAGGAATCGAACGGCCGGAGCGGTTTACAGTCTCAACAGAGACTGTCGCGAGGCGGGGTCGCAGAAATTTCTGAGTGACGACGAGGAAATTATCTGGACTCGATTCTTACAATATTGCCCGGATGGCGGAACTGGTATACGCGCACGACTTAAAATCGTGTCTCGAAAGGGATGTGGGTTCGATTCCCACTCCGGGCACCAGCATTGAGAAATGTTGAATAAAATGTTATAAATCATAAAGTAATTTTGCACCTATAGCTCAGCTGGTAGAGCAGATCCCTCTTAAGGATAAGGTCGTAGGTTCGATCC
>CAZKGG010000079.1:0-2706 GCA_964552385.1 uncultured Candidatus Saccharibacteria bacterium | reverse complement strand
TGGTTGCTAAAAAGTGGATTGCCATAACGTATGCAATATTTGCTATATCTTTTGTTGCTGTTTTTTATGAGTGGATCGAATGGATATATGCTGATACGCAGGGTGGGGAAGCTGGCGCCGCATTCCTCGGATCTCAAGGAGATATATGGGATGCTCAGAAGGATATGTTAATGGATGTTTCTGGAGCTGTCCTAGTATCTTTCGTATATATAGTCTCTAGATTTTTCAAGCGTTTGAAATAGATATCCACTTTCAGTGAACGTACGTTCACTGTATAATATGTGGATGAGAAAAAGAACTATTTTCCACATGGATGGTGACGCATTCTTTGTTGCAGTAGAGATTGCAAAGAATCCTAAACTTAAAGGACTTCCTGTTGTAACTGGAGAAGAGAAGGGTATTGTCTCAGCTCTTTCGTACGAAGCAAAAGCTCTGGGAGTAGTTAGAGGTATGCCAATTTTTAAATTAAAAAAAGAATTTCCTAATGTTCTCATACTACCTGGAGATTACGATTCATACGCTCGATATTCAAAAATGATGTTTGATATTGTAAGGAGATATGCAGATGATGTGGAAGAGTATAGTATAGATGAATGCTTCGCTGATCTGACTGGTCTAGAACCTCCACTTAAAATGTCGTATATAGAAATTGCGGAGAGAATTAAAAAGGAAGTAAATGAAGAATTAAATCTCTCAGTATCAATCGGTCTTGCCCCTACGAAAGTTTTAGCCAAGGTTGCTTCTAAATGGAAAAAACCAAATGGTTTTACAGTAATCAAAGATGAGAATATAAATGACTTTCTTTTAAAAACGAGCATTGGAAAGGTATGGGGTATAGGTAGAGAGACTTCGTGGTTTTTGGAAAGGAGGGGAATAAAGAGTGCACATGACTATATCTCTAAAGATATTTCATGGATACGAGAAAACTTAGCAAAACCTCATGAAGTTATCTGGCATGAGCTTAAAGGAATATCCATAATGGAGGTTGATCCGAATCCTAAGATTGTATATTCATCAATTCAGAAAACTCGTTCATTCCATTCTTTTACTAATAATCCAGTATTTTTACTGTCGCAACTTTCGAAACATATGGAGGATGCTTGTTCTAAAGCTAGGTACTATAAGCTCATACCAAAAGAGATTTCGTTTTTCATTAAGACAAAAGATTTTATTTACTTCAGTAAAAGTATATCTCTTTCGGTACGAACAAATACTCCAGAAAATTTAATTAATTTAGTAAACAGGTATTTTGAAGAAATATATAATCCTAAAGTTTTGTACAGAACAACAGGAGTCACATTATCAGGTCTAACTCCTGCTAGCGCATCACAAAATGACCTATTCGGTGGAACTACTAGAGCACATAAATTTGAATTAATACATGAACAGATAGATAGGTTGGAGGATAAGTATGGAAAAAGAGTTGCATATTTAGCGTCCACGCATAATGCTTTAATGCAAAAAGAGAAGGGTACAGATATGGATGATTTGGAGAGAAATCTGCTGTTTTTATAGCTATTGACATACTATATATACAATGATATAATATATACAGAGTACGGCTAAAATAGCTGTATAAACAACAACCCTCGGATAACTTAGTTATGCAAATTATCATTCGGTTCCTTGTCAACTTCATCTTCCTCGCCACTCTGGTCCACGCGGATCCTGTGGTGCGGTTCCCATTGGTGACGGAACAGTTTTACACCGAAATACACAATGCGCATCTCGAAGCCGATGCACAAAAGTATCCAGGCCACTACAACCCTTCAGAGGGTCTCTGGTCAAGTGCTTACAGTTCGGCACAGGGAGAATTCGATTACTTTGTGATCAAAAACTCCTCGCCAGCTGGTGGTCGGATACTAAAAATGTCGCCAATCCTGACGACGTTCCAGGGGGTAGTCTCATCCCCAGTTTTCACGGATGTCATCACAGGAGAAACGTCAGTTATGGACCTGCAGACGCAGGATAACCGGGACGGCGTCAACGACGGCAATCTGTCACCAGACGGATTGGTTGATAATTACTTCCATTACGGATCATTTCGTATAGGAAGCGACCTTGTCTACATAATGGTAGGGTACATGGGTACTCTACGTTACCCAACGGTCATGTTGACCTGGGGTGAGGGTTCTAATGTTGGTGACCCAGGCACCATCATCGACACTTTTGAAATGGTGTTTACGAGTCCCAAGGCGACCGTGACCGAGCTAGGTATGCTCGAGATAAAAGGCGAAGAGGGGTTTCCTGATGGTGTATACCTTCTCGCCAACTCACCAAAGGAATTCGGTGATGTTGAAATCGAGACATCGTCGGATTTCAAGACATGGTCACGAGTTGATCTCGCACCACTCGCGATCTATGGAGAAACAATCCTCTACTCAGTTCCACAGGAGAAGCTAGGCTTTTTCCGCGGGATCGAGAGATAACAATCTCGTTAGTTTTCGCAGCATCGCAATCCCTTTGGGGGTTGCGATGTTTTGTTTTAATGAATTTGTCTCACAACCCAGACTTCATACTTCCTAGTTTATTTTCATTTCAGAAATATTAATTTAATTGTGTGTCTACTGTGTCTTCAGTCATCGTATTTTATATCGATTTAATCGTCCACTGTTCAGTCAAAAGCTCGTAAAAAAAGACGGGCTTTTTTCCTTGACTTTAGTATCAAAAAGTGTATACTATAAGTGTAGAGGTCAGGTCATTGAG
>CAZKGG010000078.1:1949-2831 GCA_964552385.1 uncultured Candidatus Saccharibacteria bacterium | reverse complement strand
CCACTTCTTCTTAAGACTCTTTCATCTTTTGATGTTAATTCTACAAAGTAATCAAATTTTGAACTTGGACCTTCAAAATCTGCATCACCTTTGTATAAACATAAAGCTCCTCCAGTTGCTGCCTGAAAAATAGAAATAGAGTAACCTGCCTTTTCTAATATTAATTTTTCATCAAGTGATGTTTGAGATTCTTTTCTGTTTGTCCATGTCTCTGGAACTGAAATTGAATACTCATCAAATGATAATCCAGATGATTTTGTTACACCTGCTGTCAATAATGTTGTTGTCATCTTAACAGGAGTGGGTGATGGTAGTATGTCATCAACTTTTTCTGATGTCTTTTCTGTAACTTTTGGAGTAATTTTGTTCCTTGTCCCTAAATAGTATCCACCATATATGAATAAAGATAACACAATCAGTAATAAAGTTATTTTACCAAATATTTCAAAAAACTTTGACATTTGTTTGCATTTTAGGGAGTTAGGGGTTGACTGTCAACTTACACCTAAGTATAGTGATATTTGTTATGGCAGTTAATAAAATTGGTGATTCAAATTTTGAACAAGAAGTTTTAAAGGCTTCACTTCCTGTTCTTGTTGACTTCTATGCTGAATGGTGTGGACCATGCAAAATGGCAGAACCTGTCCTTGAAGAATTATCAAATACATATAAAGATAAAATTGTAATTGTTAAAGTTAATGTTGATGAAAGCCAAGTAGCAGGGAAGTATGGAGTTATGTCTATCCCAACAACAATACTATTTAAAGATGGTAATGAAATTGGCAGGCAAGTAGGCTTTGGAGGAAAACAAGTTTTTGAAAATTTAATTCAAAAGGGGGTGACCTCCTAAAATATGAACGACACACAAAACTCAGTAGCATC
>CAZKGG010000078.1:0-1939 GCA_964552385.1 uncultured Candidatus Saccharibacteria bacterium | reverse complement strand
TGTAGCTAACTCACAACCAGTAGCTGTTGCTCCTGAAGCACCTGTTTCTGACCAACCTGTTGCACCAGTTGCTGATGTAAATCCTGCACCAACTGTAGTTCCTGGACCTGATCCTATTTCAGCTCCTGTTCCTGCATCAAATCCTGTGGTTGCACCAGTAGAGGAAGTTGCAGCAACAGA
Source organism: uncultured Candidatus Saccharibacteria bacterium (assembly GCA_964552385.1). GTDB lineage: Bacteria > Patescibacteriota > Minisyncoccia > Phycocordibacterales > DATDWN01 > C7867-006. The sequence continues at coordinate 1,759 of CAZKGG010000078.1, read as the reverse complement.
AACAATTCCAGCACCGATGCCAGTTGATCAAGTAGTAACAGACGTAAAAGTTGAATTACCACAAGAAACACCTGCTCCAGTTCAAGAACAAACAGTATAACTGAATTATGGAAGATCAGAACAAAGTATATGATGTTGTTGTAGTCGGTTCAGGACCATCTGGTTTGACCGCAGCTATTTATACAACAAGAGGTGCACTGTCCACTGCTGTGATAGGTGGATATAATTGGGGTGGACAATTAATGCTGACTTCAATGGTTGATAATTTTCCTGGATTTTCGGATGGCATAATGGGACCTGATTTAATGGAGAATATGAAAAAACAGGCTGTTCGTTTTGGCGCGGATTTTATACAGGAAGATGTTCTTTCTGTTGATTTTAAAAGTAAGCCGTTTAAATTAACTACTAGTAGTTCTGTTATAAATTCCAAATCAGTTATTATCGCAACTGGAGCAGAAACATTGTGGCTTAACGTACCAAACGAAAAAGAATTGATTGGTCGTGGAATATCTTCATGTGCTCCATGTGATGCCCCATTTTTTAGAGATAAAGAAGTTTTAGTAGTAGGTGGTGGTGACTCAGCCATGGAGGAGGCTTTAATACTAACAAAATATGCAAAACATGTAACTATTATTCACAGAAGGAATGAATTTCGGGCAAGTAAGGCAATGCAAAAAAGAGTATTTGAAAATAATAAAATTAGCGTGGAATGGAATCAGGATGTACAAAATGTGATAGGAAAAGACAAGTTTGAAGGAATAAGTGTAAAAAATAACCAGACAAATGAAATAAAAGAAATTCTTGCAGATGGAATGTTTGTAGCTATTGGTCATAAGCCTACTAGCAAGCTGTTTGAGGGTTTAATAGATTTAGATGAAAAAGGGTATATTGAAACTCCAAATATTAAAAAGGATGATGCTAAGTATAAAACCATGACAAATATTGAAGGAGTATTTGTTTCAGGGGACATACATGACCACACATATAAACAAGCAATTACCGCTGCAGGCTATGGCTGTATGGCAGGAATGGAAGTAGTGAACTATATTGCAGATTTAAAATAGATTATAAATCACTAGTATCACTTGCTTGGTAAATAACTGTAGTACTCCGACCAAGAATCTTCTTAACAAAATGTTCAATAGGTGTTCTCGGGGCGGTAAAATCTTGATTGTTTATTTCATCACCCATATATGAAATATCAGATCTCCCACAAAATGTATTTTTCCAATCATGAACAGTTACTTCATCGGGGCCAGTTACTTCTACTTTGTAGTACCACGATCTGCCAACTGAATCTCCATTACCATCTCCTTCATGCCATTCTCTGTTCCAGTCTATAGGAAGACTGCCAATATATTGGCGTCTAAGGATTCTAAATCCTAGTAATCTATTTTCTAAATATATATTACTTCGACGTTCAGTCATATCTGAATTATATGACTGCAAAACTAGTTGTCAATAATAAAGCTAATTAGTAGTTGACCCCGATTATTTCGGGGTTGACAGAATGAAATTTTTTAGGCAAAATGTACAGATATTAAAAATGAAGAAAAATATTAAAGTTAATAATAAAGTAAATAAGGTAGCTACAACCTTTAAAGCAGTTTACAATGATGTTGCTTCATCAAACAAAACAACAATCTTTGAGAAGTTAGTCCCTGCATTTTTGGTAGCAACAATTGGATTATCTTTCATGGTTGGAGTATTGTGGCAAAAAGTAGAAAATTTAAGTGGTGGTAAGGGAGGAACTACAACA
>CAZKGG010000077.1:0-2863 GCA_964552385.1 uncultured Candidatus Saccharibacteria bacterium | reverse complement strand
TTTTGATACACTAAATATGATATTCTATACAAATGAAAGATCTTATTTTTGAAGAAAAATACAAAAGGCTAAATAAAGCTCAGAAGGAGGCTGTTGATACTATTGAGGGTCCAGTTATGGTTATTGCTGGCCCTGGAACGGGCAAGACAACGATTTTAACTCTGCGTATAGCAAATATACTAAAGCAAACTGATACCCCAGCATCTGGCATTTTAGCCCTTACTTTTACTGATGCTGGTGTAAAGGCAATGAGACTCAAACTGCGAGAGATAATAGGTAACAGAGCAGACGAGGTGAGACTTCACACCTTTCATGGTTTTGCGTCCAGTGTTATCGCAGAGTTTCCAGAGCACTTTCCTCACTTATCACGAGCAAAGCAAATAACAGATGTTGAAGCAGAGTCACTACTGCGAGAGATTTTGAAAAATAAAAAATATTCAAAGCTTCGACCGTTGGGAGACACAGATTTTTATTTAAATAAAATTATTTCTGCAATAGGGGATGCAAAAAAAGAAGCATGGGACCATGTAAAAATTAGAGAATTTGCAAAAGCAGAAATTGAAAGAGTAAAAGATGATCCAGAGTCTATTTCATCTCGTGGTGCGACAAAAGGTAGCCTAAAAGCAGATGCTTTGAAGCGAATCGAGAGATGTGAAAGAACTATTATTTTTGCAGATGTATATGAGGATTATGAAGCAAAGAAAAAAGAGGATAGAAAGATGGATTTTGATGATTTGTTATTTGAACTTTTGACTACACTTCAAAATGACAAACTTTTATTGCAACTTATACAAGAAAAGTTTCTTTATATTTTAGTTGATGAACATCAGGATACAAATGACTCACAGAATCTCATAGTTGCGCTACTCGCAAACTTTTTTGATAATCCCAACATCTTTGTTGTTGGAGATGAAAAACAGGCTATATATCGTTTCCAAGGAGCGTCAGTTGAAAACTTTCTGAAGTTTCAAAATATATGGAAGAGTATGAAAGTTATTTCTCTTGAGGAAAACTATCGTTCACATCAGTCTATACTAGATGCAACTTTTTCAATGATTGAGAAAAACTATGGAGATGATGAACATAAAGGTCTCAGAATAAAACTTAAATCTGGTTCAAAAGAAAAACAAAAACCTATTGATATAGTCACTGCACCTGACTCTCATTCTGCTGATGAGTTTCTTGTTTCTGAGTTAAAGAAAATATCCGAAACCGATAATGAAGCAACTGTTGCTGTTATACTACGTTGGAACAGAGATGTAGATCATGTTCTCTCTCTTTGCGAAGCTAACGGCATAGAAGCTTCTGCAGAGCGTGGGGCAGATGTTTTTGCTTCTCCTATTGGAATCTTATACTTTGCTTTGCTTGATTATCTAAATGACCCATCAAAAACAGAGTCACTTGCCGAGACAATAGCTGGAGGTTTGTGGGGTTTGGATTTCTCAAAGTCTAACGAGTTAATAAAAAAGCTTCGGTCTGGAAATATAAAGGATATTGAAAAAGAAATTCCAGAGCTTTTGACTTTGAAAAATGAGATAAATAAATCTGGTGTTATAGATTACCTTATACTTGCAGGAGAGTTGTCACAGCTTACAAGTCCGCAAAAACTATCTTCACCTATGCAGGTAGAAGTTTGGAGAGCTATAATCGATCTCGCAAGGGACTTGGCGACAACATCACACATTGAGAGTCCAAGTGTGCTCATAAAGCAACTTTTAGATTATCGAAAGACTGCAGAAAATAAGACTATAAAAATCGGTAGTGGAAAAAGTGATGCAAAAATACAAGTAATGACAGCTCACTCATCAAAAGGTCTGGAGTATGATTATGTTTTTCTCCCTTATGCATTAGAGGAATATTGGATGAGACGACCAAAGTCATCGGTTTTTGTAATGCCAAGAGACAAGGATACTAGCGATGAGACAAAAGACTCTCGCAGGCTCTTTTATGTGGCACTAACACGTGCTAGAAAGCATGCAGTTATCATATCTCCATCACAAGATAATCTTGGTAAGGATTTTACACCATTACGTTTTGTTTCTGAATTACATAAAGAAAGCGTATCAGGTTTTGACGCTCCACAAATAAAAAATATTCCTCGAGCATTAAAAGGTTTGGAGTTGTCATCACATAGAAAAAAAGAAATAGTTGAATACACAAAGAGAGTATTGCTGGAAAACGGTCTATCAGTCACAGCACTAAATCATTTTTTGACATGTCCTAGTCAGTTTCTGTATAAAAGTATTTTGAAAGTCCCAGAGGCTCCGAGTCCTAGTTCGGAAAAGGGTATTGCAATGCATAAGGCAATGTCAGATGTTTGGAAAAATAAAGATAAAACCATAAATGATATTACAAAAACCATTAAAAACTCTGTAACTGATTATTTTGAAACATCACTTTTGCCAAAGTCAGAGAAAGAAATAATACTTGATGAACTATTAGTGAGTGCACCGGTTGTAGCTAGTGCATTAGAGGATCATTTTGCTATGGATGGGGTAGTGTTAACTGATAAATGGATAGACGCTAGCCTTTCTCTTGATTTAGATAAGGAGAAAATCAATCTAACTCTTCATGGTCAGATGGATACTATAGTAGACCAAGACAAAAATGTTTTAGTTTTTGATTATAAAACTAGAGAGGCTATGAGTGAAAATGCTATAAAAGGCAATACAAAAGACTCTGATGGAAACTATTTTAGACAATTAGTTTTCTATAAGATGTTGCTGTCGGGTAATCATGGTTATAAGAATAAAATAATTGAACCATCACTTGTATTTATAAAACCAGACGACAAAGGTAGATGTCAGACCGTTGCACTTCCAATAGAAAGTACAGATGAAGAAAAAGTAAAATCAGAAATTGA
>CAZKGG010000076.1:0-2873 GCA_964552385.1 uncultured Candidatus Saccharibacteria bacterium | reverse complement strand
CACAGGTCACAAGGCGGAAAACCGACTATATCTGAATAAACTAAACTACCAACAACAGCTCCAATTAAGACGAAAAATATTAATTCAAGTATATATTTATGAACAAAGTTATATAAATGCTTTCTAGAATCTGCGTGCACAAATATAACAATAAACACAGCAACGAATATTATATTTGAAATCAAAGTTAGAAATCCAATTATTGGAGTTGCATTTGTTTGAATGAAATTAATCATATATTCAATTTATGCTGGTAAAACACAAGAAGTCCTCTTTGCCAAATCTTCTAGCTCTATCTCTCCTGTAACTTTCTCTGGTGTAGAACTGGCTCCACTTGGGAAAAACCATGTAGGATAGCTTGTAACACCATGATCTGTACAATTTTGAACTTGTGATTTTCCATCTGGAGTTGAACACTCAATATATGGTAGATATTTTGCAGATTTACCGAACATAGCCTTTTGATTCTGACAGTGAGGACACCAAAATGCACCATAAAACTGAACTCCCTTATCCTTTATACATTTAGCAAAATCGTCATACTTTCCTGGCTTTCCAGGAGTCTTTATTAAAAACACTATACCGGCTATTGCTAAAATTGTAATGATAATATAAAGGATTTTTTTCATTTGTTTTAATTATTGTTTTTTAAAGAATATCACAAAATAAGGCGTGATTCCAACTTACTTTTTAGCCATCAAGTTTTGGTGCTCCTCTGTATTCAACTCCCCACACTTCTTGAATTTTTTACCTGAACCACAGAAACAAGGGTCATTTCTTCCAACTTTTTCACCAGTAGGTGAACGATCCTTATCAGACTGCACAGAAACAGTTTCTTTAGTTAAACTTTCTGCACCTTCTCTGGTTTCTACCATTTTTACCGGCTCATTAAAAAATGCTTGATTTGGAACAATTTGTGGAATTATTTTAAGTATTTCCTGCCCAATAGAAAACTCCATATCCTTAAAGAGCTTTAGACCCTCTTTTTTATATTCAACCAATGGGTCTCTCTGACCATATGCACGTAGGTTTACACTAGATCTCATATAATCCATAACCTCTAGATGTTCAACCCAGAACATATCTGTAGTTTGTAGAATAACTTTTCTCAAAGCATCGATAAAACCACTGTCAGTATTCTCAAGTTTCTTTTCTATTACTTCTCTTTCCTCTGGAGTAGCGTTAACAAGTATTTCATCTATATATGTTCTTATTTTACTTACATCACCCAAAAGTATATCTCTCCTCCTGCCATACATTATTTTTCTTTGGAAATTCAAAACGTCGTCAAACTCAAGTACATGTTTTCGTGCGTCAAAGTTAAAACCTTCTATTTTTTCTTGTGCTCCTTCCAGTGAACGAGTTATCATGCGATTTTCAATTGGCTCATCCTCCTTTATACCGAGCTTACCCATCATATTTTTAATATTCTCACCACCAAAAACTCGCATTAGATGATCATCAAGAGAAACAAAGAACTGAGTCTCTCCTGGATCTCCTTGTCGTCCAGATCTACCTCGAAGCTGATTATCTATTCTTCTTGCATCATGTCTTTCAGTACCTAGAACAAACAAACCACCTAAAGATTTTACTTCTTCATACATTTCTTTACTTCCAGGATTACCTCCGAGTTTAACATCCACACCTCTACCAGCCATGTTTGTAGCAATAGTTACCGCTCCTTTTCTACCTGCTTGTGCGATAATTTCTCCTTCTCTTCCGTGGTTTTTTGCATTCAATATTTCATGAGGAATACCTTCTGCTCTCAAGTATTCAGAAAGTAACTCATTTTTCTCAATAGAAACTGTACCAACCAAAACTGGTTGTCCTTTCCTATGCCTAGCAGTTATCTCTTTACTTATAGCTTTAAACTTACCTGCCTCTGTTTGGAATATAAGATCGTTATGATCTATTCTCGCAATAGGCTTATTTGTTGGGACAGATATAACATTTAAACCGTATACTTTATAAAACTCTTCTTTAGAAGTAGATGCTGTACCAGTCATACCGGCAAGTTTTTTATACAATCTAAAATAATTTTGGAATGTAACAGATGCAAAAGTTTTTGATTCTTTTTGAATAGGAACATTTTCTTTTGCCTCAATAGCTTGGTGTAGCCCTTCTGACCATCTTCTTCCTGGTTGTAATCTACCAGTAAACTCATCAACTATTACTACTTCTCCATCTTTTACAACATAATCCTTATCTTTACTGAAAAGAGCTCTTGCTCTAACAGCAGTCTCCAGATGATGAACATATTTTATTCCTTTTTCTGTATATATATTTTCTACCCCTAGAAGCTCTTCTGTCTTATTTATTCCAGAATCAGTTAAAGCAATAGTTTTAAACTTCTCATCTACGGTGTAGTGCTCTCCTTTTTCAAGCTTTGTAGATATATCTGCAAACCTTTTATATAACTCATCAGACTCTGTGGTTGGTGCAGATATAATAAGTGGTGTTCTGGCCTCATCTATCAATATTGAGTCTATCTCGTCTACTACTGCAAAATTTGGTTCTCTTTGCCTAAGATTTTTTTCCTCATATTCAATATTGTCTCTCAAATAATCAAAACCAAACTCATTATTTGTTCCATAAGTTATATCTGCAGCATATGCCTCTCTCCGAGTACAAGGTCTCAAAAAATCTGTAATAACTTTAAATGAAGCAACTTCATCCCGCTCTTTATCTAATTCTTTATGTGTTGGATCATACAAGAAAGATTCATCGTGATTTATCACACCAACAGATACACCTAGAAAATTATAAACTTCTCCCATCCAAACTGCATCACGTCTTGATAGATAATCATTTACAGTAACAACATGAACCCCTTTTCCAGTTAATGCATTTAAATAAACAGGTAAAGTTGCAAC
>CAZKGG010000075.1:0-2875 GCA_964552385.1 uncultured Candidatus Saccharibacteria bacterium | reverse complement strand
ATTTTTTGTGCTAATTTTGTCCTATCGCCCTCGTAGTTTAATGGATAGAATGTTGGCCTGCGAAGCTGACGATCCAGGTTCGATTCCTGGCGAGAGCACAGTGAACTTTAGTGAACGATCGCCGTCTAGCTTTTGTAACCAAAAGCGTTAGACGGAATCGAAGCCTGATTGAGATTTTTTAAGAGCAAAGCGAATTAAAAAATCCAATTGGGATACTGACTCTGTAAGAGTCGATTCCTGGCGAGAGCACAAATAACAAAAAACCACCCATTGGGTGGTTTTTTGTTATTTAGCTTTCTTTATCATTGCTACTATTCGAGATTTCTTTCGAGAAGCTGTATTTAGTTTCAAAAGACCTGTCTTTACTGACTTATCTAATATCTTCTGAACCTCAGGCATCATAGCCTCTGCTTCCTTAACTTTCTTATCCGCAACAAGTTTTTTTACTTTCTTGACTGCTTTGTTTATAAGCTCCTTTTTATTTATATTGAAAATTCGCTTCTTTTCAGAACCTCGGAGAGCTTTTTTAGCTGATTTTGTAATAGGCATAACGGAGATACTATAACACAATAGGAAATAAATCAATAGCCCCTTCCCTGCAAATAGAGTATCATAGGGGTATGATAGGATATCTAAAAGGAACATTAATTCACCAAGATTTAAAATCTATAATACTTGATGTTGGTGGTATAGGTTACAAGATACATACAAATACAGCTATTTTAGACAGCCACAAGGGTAAAACATGTGAGTTTTGGACTTATTTAGCGGTTAGAGAAAATGCCTTGGATCTATATGGTTTTACAAAAAAGGAAGAGATGGATTTTTTTGAACTCCTTCTTACTGTTTCAGGCATAGGACCAAAATCTGCAATGGGCATACTCGGGGTTGCGACTATACACAACCTGCGTCATGCCATATCTACCGGAGACACACAACACCTCATAAAAGTATCTGGAGTTGGAAAAAAGAATGCAGAAAAAATAGTTTTGGAACTTAAAGACAAGATTGAGGACTGGAATACAGAGTCTGGAGAATATATGTCTGGAGATGTTGATGCACTCGAGGCCCTAAAATCTCTTGGGTATGGAGAAAGAGAGGCTCGTGAGGCATTAAAGAAAGTTACTGATGTTAGTGATACAGGAGAAAAGGTTAAAAAAGCACTTAAATTACTCTCTTAGGCAGCTATTTCTACATCACTATCAAGAAAACTAGCAACTGTACTTTGCAAATCAAAAGTATTACTTAATTCTGAAAGTGGCTTTTTACCGGATCTTACATCCTCAATATCCTGAATAATTTGCTCAGCAGTTTGCTCTCCTTCTTTTGGATTTGAATTTACCATTCTCACCATCTCATAAAGAGTACCCCAATCCTCCGCTACGGAGTAACTAATATTAAATGATTCAATATTATTTTCGTTCATAGAATAATTATAACATATGTTTTATATTGCTACGGCAAGAATATACATATATAATCCCCTTAACATGCCAGAGCTACCAGAAGTCACAACTACTGTAAATGGTCTAAATGAGGTACTACCACATCTCTCCATAAAGGATGTTTGGTCTGACTACTATGTAAAAACTGCCAACAAAAGAACGGATAATATCAAAAATAAAAAATATTTTGATAAATTCAAAAAAGAGTTAATTGGAGAAAAATTTAAAAGCGCAGAAAGAAGAGGTAAAAATGTTTTAATACATTTTACAAACAATAAGACAGTTCTGATACATATGAAAATGACTGGTCATTTATTGTATGGAAAATACGAATGGAATGGTAAAAAATGGAAAAGTGATGCTCCCCTTTTGAGTGACTCATTTAATCAATTTGTTCATTTAATATTTAATTTGTCCAACGGAAAATCTCTAGCCTTTTCTGATATGAGAAAGTTTGCAAAGGTAATAATGTTTGAAACCGACAAAAAAGAGTCTCATATAGATTTAGTTGGACTTGGACCTGAACCACTAGATAACCTAAAAGAAAAAACTCTAAAACAACAGCTTTTAAAAAAACCAAACTGGGACATAAAAACTGTGCTTATGGATCAAAGTGTTATTGCTGGAGTTGGAAACATATATTCAGACGAAATACTTTGGACTGCAAATGTTCACCCAGAAAGAACTCCAAAAAGTCTAACTAAAAAAGAAATATCTCTCATATGGAAAGCGATGATAGATATACTAGAACACTCAATAGCCATGGGTGGAGACTCTATGTCTGACTACAGAAATATATATGGAGAAAAAGGCAAATTCCAAAATGCACACAAAGTATACAGAAGAACAAAAGAGAAATGCTTGAAAAAAGGATGTAAAGGAATAATACAGAGAAAAATAATTGGCGGAAGAAGTACACATTTTTGCAATACACATCAAAAATAGTTTTGTAGTAGAATATAGTAATGAAAGACAACAATTCTAGCTTTATAATCCTTCTAGTTATTGTTGGTGTTTTACTTATGGGAGGATCACAAAACAGCAACAACGGTTTATTTTCTGCTGGACCCATTTCAAACGAACAAAAACAAGCTGATATTCAAAGGCAGATAAATGATACAAAATATAAAGTTGATGTATTACAAAAAAAATTAGACGAGGAACAAGCTAAAAAATACCAATCAAAATATAAAGATATTGTTGATTTATATTATATTAATCGAAACAACGATTCTTCGCAGGAGTATATTGCTATACGTGTAGTAAATAATGCAACTACAACAATACCGATAACTGGTTGGACACTCAAAAGCCTTTCAAGTGGTAGTAGCGTAAAAATACCTCAAGGCACTTACCTATTTTTTACAGGGACGACTAATTCAGAACAAGATATATATCTGGGGGCTAACGACACAGTTTATGTTGTAACC
>CAZKGG010000074.1:581-2912 GCA_964552385.1 uncultured Candidatus Saccharibacteria bacterium | reverse complement strand
GTCTCGACCAATCCAGCTGTGGCAAAAAATGAGGATGTTACCATTACAGTTGAGTCATCTGAAGAATTGTTTTCTCCACCGGAAGTTGTAGTAAAACAGTACAAAGGTAAAAACATAACTGTGCCTGTTCATTTGGATGGAAGTGTTTATAAGGGTGTTTATAGGGCCATAGAGGGTTTTGATGGTAATTCTGAAATTAAGGTGAAGGGTGTTGATTTGGCAGGGAATAATGGTGATAAAATATTGGCCGGTGGAAGTTTTAGTGTTGGAGTTAATCCTCCAAATAAACCAAATATTACGTCCCCAAAGGATAATGAAATGGTTGATTCTGAATTAGTAGATATAAAAGGAACAGCTCGTGAAGATACCAAGATTACAGCAACAGTGAATGGTACCGATACTTATAAGGCTGATGTTGGTAATGATGGAATTTTTATTATTAAAAATGTCCGTTTAAATAAAAATGTTCTTCATGGAAGTAATATAGTCAATGTAGTTTCTTCAGATGTGGCTGGTTTACAGAGTCAATCTGAAATAGTTCATGTAAATCTAAATTCTGCTCCAAAAATATCAATATTAAAACCATTAACAAATACAACTTTAAATTCAACAACCACCATAAATATATCTGGAAGTGACGATAACGGTGATAGACTGAATTATCTTTACCAGATTGCTCCAGTTGGTAAATCAGATCCAGAGGAGTCTCAGTGGCAAACTATAGAAGATACGCCAGTTGATGGTATAAATTTTGATACAACAGAGTTTGGTGACGGTCAGTATTTCATAAGGGTAATAGCTGATGATCTCGCTACAAGTACAATTTCAAATATTATCAGAGTTAATTTAAAAAATAATTTACCATTTATAAGTTTTGATAGTGGACGTAGAACTGTTGTGGGAAGTACTTCGACTATAATAAATGGTAGAGTTTTAGCTCCAGAAAGTTCTTCAGGTTTGAATATAATCAAAATTCAATATAGTTTAAATAATGGAAAAAGTTGGATACTCTCCACATCACAAGATGGGGCATTTAATTCTGGAGATGAAAGATTTTCTGTTTATTTAAAAAATCTTAAAGAAGGGGTCAATGATGTTTTGTGGAAAGTAACAGATTCGAGGGGTTTTGTTGTAAAAGCTAAATATTCTGTAGTTGTTGACACAAAAGCTCCTGATGCCCCAAACATAATCTTTCCTCAAAATAACAGTATTCTAAATGATGCAAATAATGAGAGTACAAATAAGGGTAAGTTCTCATTTAATTTAAAAGGTAAGTCTGAACCAGGTGCAACAATACATCTTGAAATATCTGGAAATAAATATACATCAAAAGCAGCATTTGATGGAACATTTAGAATATCAGGAATCAGCCTTTCTTCTAGGGGTTTTTACACGGCAAAAGTCTATGCTGTTGATATGGCACTCAATAAAAGCACAGAAAAAGAACTTGGTTTTGTTTACGATAATTCCCCAAAAATCGTATTCACTAGTCCCAGAGACAGTAGAGGGGTGTCAAAAAATGTTACAGTCTCCTGGCTAACAAGTGATGATGATAATGATCCTATAACAAGTAGTATATTGAGTTATCGAAAGTCTGGTGGTCAATACAAAATTCTTTCAAACAATAATAATCAGAATAAATTTGAATGGGATACATCAGAATTACCAGAGGGGAATGATTACGAAATTAAACTAGAAGTTAGTGATGGAATATCTACCTCGACTCAGAAAACATTTTTTGCAATAGATCGAACTAAGCCTGAATTAATTTCTTTTGAAATAAAAAATAAGCTTTTAGCTAAAGGTGGAAATATTGAAGCTTTTGGTGTTGCTGAGGATAATTTATCTGGTGTTGAGTTTGTAGAGTATAATTTTGGTGCAGGAACACCATGGTATAAAGCAAAAATAACAAACGGTTACTTGGGTAAGAAATCTGCTTTTTCAATAAATACACCTGTGAATATTGCAGATGGTCAATACGTTGTTAATGTTCGTGCAGTAGATTCTGGTGGAAATTTATCTAATGAAAGAACAGAGAATATTGTTGTTGATGGTACTCCGCCGAGGACTGGAAGTTTTGAAATTACTGCTGGTAAGATAAAACTTTTGCCAAAAAATAGAATATACAGTACGGTATCTGAATCGTTGTTGTCTATAAAAATTTCTTTAGAGAGAGATACTAAATCAGCCAGTATTTTACTGGAGGATAAATACATCCCTTTAATAAAAGATATACCGACTGGTTTGTGGGTTGCCGATATTTCTCCTTCAAAAGTTGGAACATCCACAATAATGATTTCTGCAATAGACGTTTTTGGAAATAGTGTATCT
>CAZKGG010000074.1:0-571 GCA_964552385.1 uncultured Candidatus Saccharibacteria bacterium | reverse complement strand
TTATGTGTCTGCTAGAAATAAGGTGACATACGAGAGAGTGTCTATTGCGGGTGCAAAAATAAAAGCGACACAGGTTCTATCTGATAGTATATTTTCATTTTTGGATAATTATGACAGTGAAGAGACTATATCTGATGAGAACGGTGCTTATGTACTATATTTACCTAGTGGAGAGTGGGAAATATCAGTGTATAAAGATGGATACGGTGTTTATAAATCAAAAAGATTTAAGCTATCAGAACCGACTCTTGTTTCAAATGAAATCATATTAATCAAAAATTCAAAAACAAGTTTATGGGCTAAATTATTAAGTGTGATAAAATTAAATTAAGTATGAAAATTAACATCAAACTAGTATTGCTCATATTGTTTGTTGTTATAATGACTTTTTTTCTTATTTTTTTTGCTGGAAAGATTTTTGTGACGACCATCTCTTCTGGATTGGAGATTTCAAGTGAAGAGGTGAAAAATAATAATAAAGTTTCCACAGGTGACGAAATACCATATTTTGATTTACTCTCAATCTCTGGCTCGAGAGTTAGAAAAAGTGATTTAATTGGCCGACCTACCA
>CAZKGG010000073.1:0-2949 GCA_964552385.1 uncultured Candidatus Saccharibacteria bacterium | reverse complement strand
ACACTTGTAGATGGTAAGCTTGTGATCCGAGGAACCAGAGCAGTTTCAACTAAAGTTTCAACATCAACAAATACTACAGCAACATCTACATTAACTTCTGAGCTAGCAAATGCATTCTCTGCTCTGGAGTTATCTTCTACAACAGAGTTGGTTGCATCTTCAATTGACCTTGTCGCCACAACTACAGATTTGGTCGCATCTACTACATCAGTAACAGTATCTGATGATGAAGTGGTTGTAAGCTTTGACACAACAGGAAACGCTTACTTTGCTGGTGAAGTCGTAGCAAACAAGGTAAGCACAGGGGCTCTGTCAGTTACAGGTGTAGCAACATTTGCTGGAGGTCTAGAAGTTACATCTATAGGTTCTGCAAGTACAACTGTAGCTATGTTGAGTGATACAACATTCTTTGGAAGACCATACTTTACATCAGATACAGGAGGTACAGCAGTAGTGAAGAAAGATGCAAAGGAGGTGGAGGTTGTGTTTGATAGAGAATACATAGAGGCACCTATATTGTCAGCATCAATGGCATATGCAACATCAACAACTGACGAAGAGATTGATGCTATGTTCGGTGATGATATTAGATATGTAGTTACAAAGAGAGATACAAAAGGATTCACTATTAGACTAAACAAGGCAGCAAGTCGAGATATTGTGTTCAACTGGATAGCACTCGCGATAAAGGATTCAAAAGAATTTACATCAAGGACTATTGTTGCAGATATCGTAAATAATGTGGCTACAACAACGGAGTCTATAAATAGTGGAACAAACACAACGACTTCAGTTGGTGAGGGAATTAATGTTTCCACAACAACACCAATAACTGGTGGTGTTGGAACGACAACGAGTGTGATGGATATAACAACAGGGTCATCTACAACAGTTTTGCCAAATGAAATTATCGATACCACGGAAATACCAGTTGAAGTTGCACCTATAGTGGAAACAATTATAGTTCCAGTGGTTGATAATGTTGATAACACAGAGCCTGTGTCACAGGTCGAGGCTCCTGTGGAAGTTATACCATCTGAACCTGTTTCTGTTTTGACGCCGTAAGTTATTATATTATCTTTAACAATTAACTGAAAAATATGGACGAATACACACAACCAAAAAAGAAAATACTAAATCTTAGCAACGCAGGCCTTTTTATTATCATTACTCTGGCAATTCTTTTTGTTTCGGCATTGGGTACTACCTATTACTTCTATAAAAAGTCACTTTCTTTTGTGGTCAAAGATCCCCAGAAAGAAATGGAACAAACAATACAAATGATAGATGGGCATATGGTGTTACCGCTAGATGAAAATCCAACAATGGCGACCATATCGGATCCAGAAAAACTGAAAGATCAACCCTTTTTTGCTAATGCCAAAAAAGGGGATAAAGTTTTAATTTACGCGAGCTCGCAGAGGGCGATTCTCTATGATCCTGAAGCGGACATCATAATAGAGGTTGCCCCTATAAATTTAGCAACAGTTGCTCAGGCCGAAAACGCTTCTGTTGTGCAAACTAATGCAACAAATAAATAATATGAAATTAATTAAGAATAGTTTTGTGCCAATTATTGTAGGTTTCTCAGTAGGATTTTTGATATGTTGGCTATTTATCCCATCTAAAAATATTTCTAATTATTGTGGAACTAAACTAAAATTTATTAAACCAAATCTTGATTGTGATAAAGCTGATGATAAGGCGGATATTCTAAAATCTCTTCAGGATAAGTTAGATGTTTCTATTAACGGTTTTATAAAAACTAGAAAAGCAAAAAGAATTAGTGTTTTTGTTAGAGATCTAAATACAAGTAAATTCGTCGGTATTAATGATAATGAAGTTTATTATATGGCAAGCTTATTAAAGACACCTTTGCTTATAGGTGGATTTAAATTGGCAGAAGTTGAGCCAAAAATACTAGATCAAACATTAATTTATAATGGGGTGCCAGACCTCTATGATGATCAAATAATAGGTGTATCCAATAGGCTCAGAAAGGGCGAATCTTATTCGATCATAGACCTAATGAATAGGGCTGTAATTTACTCAGACAACACAGCAGCTCAAATACTTATCGATTACTTCCCGGAAGAATTTTTGGATAGGATAATGCAGGCATTGGGAGTGCAAATTACTAAACCGAATGGCGAGGCAGAGGATTTTGTTACAGCAAGATCTTACGCCAATATATACAGGATATTATATAATTCCTCCTACTTAACAAGAGAATATTCCAATCAGGCTCTTGAGATTTTAACAAAAACAGAATTTAATGATGGTATTACTGCTAAATTACCTAAAAATATTAAAGTTGCCCATAAGTTTGCCGAAAGAACTCTAGTTTATGGGGACAATATTGTTGCACTAGAACAAATACATGAGTGTGGTCTAGTTTATCTTAAAGATCCATATATTTTATGCATACTAACTGAAGGGAATAGTTATGAAAATTTAGAGGAAAGTATTAGAGACATTTCTCTTATTATTTATAATGAATTATCTACAAACCCATGATTTATTGTAGAAACAAATTTTTCACCTTCTTGTTGTTACTGTTTATTTTGTCTTTGCCAACAGAGATCCATGCCATAACTCTCGATAAAACCACCTATACAACTGAAGAAAGAGTTTATGTGTCATCAGACAGCACCGGTACTACAAAGATTTCTATTTGGAATATAGATGATTTATATTTTATTTTGTCTAAACCAGGTTATTATAATGGTGAAGACTTAACTTGGACAAGTACAGAAGGGCATTATTCTATTATAGAAACTGAAGATTCTACATGTGGTCAAAATTTCGAGACATATTATGATTGTAAATCGCAACCGGATTTTGTTAGTGAGCTTTTTGTTACTATAGTTCTTCCTTCATCAGGAGGAGGGGGAGACATAAACGTAGAAGAAGTAGAGGAAGTCTCTGTAAATAATGGGCCGATTTCTT
>CAZKGG010000072.1:2372-2982 GCA_964552385.1 uncultured Candidatus Saccharibacteria bacterium | reverse complement strand
AGTATCGCAATTAGCATTATTACCACAAGGGAAAGTAGAAGCAAAAGGCCGTGTTTTCCCAGTTTCTAATAAAGCACAATCAGTCTGGAATGTATTATTGGAATATTTAAAGGAGAATAAAGTCACAATCCAATCTAACTGCAAAGTTATTGGAATTGAGCATGAAAAAAATAAAATAACTTCAGTTATACTAAAAGACCTGCCCGCAGGAGCTACGCAGCCAGTGTTGCAGGCGGGTAAAAGTAGAATACTATCTAAATCTTTTGTATTGGCTACAGGAGGAAAATCACATCCAGAAACGGGATCTACTGGTGATGGTTTTAATTGGCTATCTTCTATTGGTCACACAGTCACAGAACCTACAGCATCACTAGTTCCAATAGAAATCGAAGAAGAGTGGGTTAAAAGATTGCAAGGTGTAAGTTTGGAAAATACAAAAATTACAATATTTCAAAATGATACCAAACAAGAAGTAAAAAAGGGTAAAATTCTTTTTACCCATTTTGGACTTTCTGGTCCAACAATACTGAACTTGAGTAGTGAAGTTGGTGAACTTTTAAAATATGGTGACGTATTTTTGTCACTAGATATTCTTCCAGACCTAGACTAT
>CAZKGG010000072.1:0-2362 GCA_964552385.1 uncultured Candidatus Saccharibacteria bacterium | reverse complement strand
AACTCCAGGATATTTTTAAAGAAAAAAGTAATAAGAAATTTAAAAATACTTTAGATTCTCTATTACCTTTCGCACTAGTTCCAGTAATAGTTGGTTTATCAGGGATAGATGGAGATAAACCTTCTCATAGTATTACTCGCGAAGAGAGACTTCACTTAGTTAAAGTTTTAAAAGATCTTAGAGTAAAAGTATCAGGCCTCCTAGGTGAAGACAAAGCCATTGTAACTTCTGGTGGTGTGTCACTAGAGGAAATAGATTTTAAAACAATGTCATCAAAACTATTTCCAAACTTATACCTTGTTGGTGATATATTAAATATTGATAGGCCTAGTGGAGGTTATAGTTTACAACTTTGTTGGACAACGGGTTTTGTAGCGGGTAGTAATGCTTAGTGCTATTTAATCCTTATTTTCTTCAACTCGGCTTGTAACAACTCTGGATTTGGTAAAGTTTCGGCAACCAAATCCCAGAACTTTTGTGAATGATTGAACTGTCCAATGTGGCAAAGTTCGTGAACTATCACGTAGTCTGAAAGATGTGGAGGTAGTAAAGCAATTTTGTAATTAAAATTTAAATTACCCTTACTCGAACAACTTCCCCATCGACTTTTCTGATTTCTAATAGCGATTTTGTTATATTTAAATTTATAGTGTTGATTAAAGTAAGTAAGTCTATCAATCGCAATTTCTCGAGCTTTTTCTTTGTATTCTAAATATTTTTTAGATGGTAGTTTACTCTTTACTACTCTTCTTCTGACTCTTTTAAAATAGAAAAATATTCTTTTCATGTAATAAAAACATATCACAATACCACCAAAATACGAATTGAATATTTTTTAACATTGCGCAGAAAATTAGAAAACAACAACAAAGAAAAAGTTAGCTCGGAGCATTTACCCCATAGGGGCGACCGTAGGGAGTCTGCGCAGAGCTACGTTTCAAGGAGATTGTTTTCTTGATTTTCGAGCAAAGCAAAACCACACCAGGGGTTTATGCGGGTTAAAAAAATCAATTCGTCAACTTTACTTGTCTAATGCGAACTCTTCATCTATACGGATTTGCTTAACAAACTCAGGCACATGCGACACTAGTATCATAGCACCCTCGTATTTATCTAGTGCTTCTGCAATAACTGGAATATGTCTGAAGTTTATGTGGTTTGTTGGTTCATCCAATATCAAAAGTCCAGGTTTTTGCAAAACAAGTCGAGCAAAAGCAACTAAACCTTTTTGACCTTCTGAAAGATTACCTATTTTTGTATTAATGAGCTCTCCAGTTATGAGAAACCCAGCAGCAGTTGATCGCATCTTTTCTTCCAACTGTTCATCCATAACTTGCATGAGCGACTCTCGAACCGTGTGCTCAAAATTTAAAGTTGAAAAATCTTGTCTGTAATAACCAACTTTTATTCCAGAAGCTATTGTAGCGCCTTTTGCTGTTCCAGAAGCTAGAGAATCTAGTAATGTGCTTTTTCCTATACCGTTTGGACCTTTTAGAAGCAAATGCTCCTTTTTTCTCAAAGCAATGTCACATTTCCTAGCTACAGGTTTGTGATTTTTTATCATACTAAACGAAGTAATGTTTATGATATCTCCGTTTATATCTTTCTGACACGGAATAACAAAAGGTCTTATAGTTTTATCCTCCTTTCTCACATCAACTTTTTCTTCTTCTAACTCCTCTGCTTTTTCTCTCATTCTTCTAGCAACAAGTCTCATTTGACCTCCTTTATTTGCGAAAAAGTTTGCTTTATCTTTGTTCTCTTGTATCTCTTTTGCTAACTGAGCATTTTTTCTATTTTCCTTTTCTATTCTCACTGATATTTGCTCTACAACATCATAGTAATTTCCAACATATTGTTCGATTTTCCTAGTATTAACATCCAAATACAAAACTCCATGTGTAAAAGCATTTAGAAATTCGGCATCGTGGGAAATAACAAGACATGTTTTTTTATATTCAACTAGAAATTTAGTTAAATGTTCGATTCCATCTTTATCTAGATTATTTGTTGGCTCATCCAAGAGTAAAATATCTGGGTCTTGTATCAAAGCAGATGCAAGCAATAACCTAGCTTGCTGACCACCAGAAAATGATTTCACGATTCTATCTATTGGGGCATTTAAATTAACAACTTCCAAAACTTTTTTGATTCTAGGTTCTATATCGTAAACTTTTGTTTTAAAACAATTTTGAAAAAAATCTCTAACTGTCATCTCCAGCTCGTTTCTTGGTATAACCTGACGAGCAATAGCGATGCTCATTTTTTCATTAATAAAAATGCTTCCGGATTCTGGCTTATGAGCACGTGTTATGAGTCCGAACAAAGTACTTTTACCTGCACCATTTTGACCCATTATTGT
>CAZKGG010000071.1:0-3057 GCA_964552385.1 uncultured Candidatus Saccharibacteria bacterium | reverse complement strand
ACATAGTTATAAAACATAGTAATGGAACGCAAACACTATATGCTCACTTGAGTGGTACAGCAGTATCTTCTGGTAGTAGTGTCACACAGGGTCAAGTTATTGGTTACATGGGTAACTCAGGACAAGTTACTGGGCATACGGGCATTCACCTTCATTTCGAAATACGTGGAGCCAGAAATCCATTTTAAAAATCTCCCTTTAGGAGATTTTTAAAATACTAAAGTGTTTGATATTTTTTAGGTCTATATTGTAATGCCTCGAGAATGTGATTTTCTTTTATATTCTCCTCTCCTTCCATATCTGCAATGGTTCGCGCTAGTTTTATTATTCGGTGATATGAACGAGCAGAAAGGTCTAGTTGTTTTGCAGAATTATTTAAAACTTCTTTTACTTTTTCCGAAAGCACCACTGTAGACACTAAATCTTTTGCTGACAGTTCTGCATTAGTTTTAATTTTCAAGTTGTGTTTCTGGTATCTTTCCTCTTGAATTTTTCTTGCCCTTTCTATACGAGGTATTATCTTCTCAGTCTTTTCATGGAGATCTCGAGAGTCTGTGAGTTTGTTGTGTTCGATTTTTGATACCTCAACCCATATATCGATTCTATCCACGATGGGTCCAGACAGTTTTCTTTTGTATCTTTCTATTGCTACAGCTGAACAAATACAGTCTTTGCCCTTTACTCCATAGTTACCGCAAGGGCATGGGTTCATTGTTGCGACAAGTATAAAATGAGCCGGATATTTTACTGAGCCTTTTGCTCTGGAAACTGTGACCTCCCTATCTTCAAGTGGCTGTCTCAAAGTTTCTAAAACTTTTCTATCAAACTCAGGAAATTCATCCAAAAACAAAACACCTTTGTGGGCCAGTGTAACTTCACCTGGTTTAAGATTTGTTCCTCCACCGACAAGTGATACATATGATGCGGTATGGTGAGGAGACCTAAAAGGAGGATTTTCAATCAGTCCCTCCTGAAGCATCCCACCAATAGAATATATTGAAGTTACTTCTAACCTCTCATCAAATGATAACTCTGGCAGTAAATGTGAAAATGCTTTTGCCAACATTGTCTTTCCGGTTCCGGGTGGACCATACATTATGATGTTGTGACCGCCAGCGGCTGCAATTTCGAGTCCCCTTTTTGCTGACTCTTGGCCTTTTACATCAGAGAAGTCAACTTCTATTTCTCTTTTATTTTTTTTGCTATTTTTATTTTTGTATTCCTGAATGAGTAAATGATCTATTTTTGAATCATCATCTCCGGATTTTGTATTAATATGTTTCACAACATCTAAAAGTGACTCTGCACCAAAGACTTTGATACCTTTTATGTTGCTCGCTTCTTCTGCATTTTCTAATGGCAAAAATATTTCTGTGAAACCACTTTTCATTGCCATCTGTGCTATAGGAAGAGCTCCTTTGATTGGTCTCAGTTTTCCATCAAGAGATAGCTCTCCAATGAATAACCTGTGTTCAACTGTGGCTTCAATGTCTCCGGAGGCGATGAGGTATGCTAATGCAATAGGTAGATCAAACAAAGGGCCCTCTTTTTTAATATCTGCTGGTGCTAGTGAAACAACTACTTTTTGATTTTTATTTTTTGGAGACTTCCATCCTGAGTTTTTTATTGCTGCTCCAACTCTGTCTTTTGATTCATCTACAGATTTGTCTGCCAAACCTACTATAGAAAAAGAGTGGAGCCCTTTTGAGAGATCCACTTCAATGTCTATAAGTTGGGCGGAGAGTAGAGTAGCTTGTGCAGAATATATCTTTGATACCGCCATAAATTTATTTTAGTTCATATGTGCCTTGCAAGTTCGAGCAGAAGGATTTGCATTCAATCTATCTTCCTCAATTTCCTCTCCACCTATCTCGCATACACCATAAGTTCCATTTTCTATTTTCTCTAAAGCGTTTTTAACATCATTCATCTGCTTTTCAAGATTTTCAACTTCAGCATTATTGTTTTCAAACTGCTCAAGACTCCCTGCTACTTCTAGGTCGTCGGCTTCATCAGCTCCATTTTCTGGTATTGTTGCTTGCCAGTCAGATGGATTCTCTGGGTTTTTTCTACCAATAGAAGATAGTTGGCTTTCCAAAACTTTCTGTTCGTTTAATAAAACCTCTTTAAAATGTTGTATATCTATAGTCATATGGTAATTATATCAAATATAGAACAAACAACCAGATGTCTACTTGGCCTGCTTACTTATGTTAATTCTGGCTAAAATAGCGCCAAAAATCTTCTCATTTTTGGTTATTAGTAGGGTTTCTTTATCGATAAAAGAGTACAGCATAATAGTTTTACCCGCATCATCTCTTATTATTCTCAAGTCCTTGTTTTTAATAGATAAGTCAGAGAATGAGTATGTTCTAGTTAGAAAATCTTGATCTACAGAAAATATCTTTACTAAATCCTTTGGCATATCTTTTTCCCATTTAAGCATTCCAGAATAACTTGAGGCATAATCATTTACACTCAAAATCAAGAACACTTCGTTAGTGTCGTATGAATAAATACCAAGCATGTATTTGTTATAGAATGATCTTACAAGTGACGAAGGCGCACTTGGAGCTAACACAGAGAGTATTTTGCTGGTATCCACAGGTACATTTTCATTTACAGTGTTTACATAAAGTACAGAGTTGATCGGAAGTTTAAAGTTTTCTCTTTCTCTTACTATTGTCGAAATAATATTGTCTTCAGTTGAACTCGCTAATGCAATCTTGATTTCTTTGGTTGGTGAAAGAAAAGTTTTTACTTGTCTTTCTATAACTACATCATCACTTGATTTTATGTAGTAAACACTGGTTACTATGGCTACTCCTAGTATAAAAAATAAACCACCAAAGTATATAAATACCCTGTTTCTTGTTCCACTATATTTTACCTCAACCACTTTTTGAGGTTCTTCCACTCTTCTTTTTTGTTCAGCAACTAAAATTGTAGTGCTAGTGTATTTATTATTAGCAATTGCTTCTTCTACATCACCTTGGTATGTGCGAAGAGATTTTATCGGTATTCTTTCTTTTTTTTCTTCCGGAGGCATTTATATTA
>CAZKGG010000070.1:0-3075 GCA_964552385.1 uncultured Candidatus Saccharibacteria bacterium | reverse complement strand
AGCTTTATTAAGTAAATAAAATGAAAATATTTATAACTGGTACTGTGGGTGAGAGCTTGCCTCCACCATATGCTGGTATACCAAAACATTCTTTGTTTCTTTCTCGACTATGGAGAGAAAATGGCCATGAGGTGGCTCTAAGTTTTATTTACAAACACGATAATGAAGATGATTTAAATGCAAAAGCCAAGTACTTTTATGAGTACAATAAAAATCCGAACAAGATAGATAAAGTACTTTTTTTGATAAAGTACTTTCTAAAAAATCCAGTATTATATTTTCGTTTACTCTCAAGGTATGTAAGTATTGGAGGAATATTAAACAGGGAGTCTATACTTTATTCTGCTTACGGAGTATTTATTGATGGGATTATTGCCAGTTTTAAGCCGGATGTTATTTTGGGTCAAGCATCACTTATAAAAACATTTATGGCGCAAGAAGTGGCAAAGATGAGAGGAGTAAAATCTGTAGTTCAGGTATATGCAGAGGTGCATGACATGACGATGACCCCAAATAAAATAATACATAAAACACCTGGAAGATTAAATAAATACTGGAAATCATATTTTGAAAAGACAGATTTGATACTATCACCAAGTATATATTGTGCTAAGGGGCCAGAAAAATATGTAGCAAAAGAAAAAGTAAAACTTATATACTTTGGAATTGATACTTCAAAATATCTTGATTTTACCGGGAGCCAAGAGGCCTCAAGAAAATATTTTAATTTGGATGAAAATAGATTTTATTATGTTGCGGTAGGAGCATTGACGTTGAGAAAAGGGCATGATCATTTAATACGTGCCGTTGCCCCACTTGTCAAAAAAGGTTTAGATGCGGGTGTTTTGCTGTGTGGTCCAGGTAACTCGAGAGAATTAAAAAATTTAGCAAAAGAAGTTGGTATGGAAGATAAAGTAATGTTTTTTACTGGTCTTGGTGAAGAAGAATTGATACGCCTATATAGGTCGGCAAATTGCTATTGCGATGCATCTAACACGGTTAGAGCGTGTTTGGGGATGTCTTTAACAGAAGGAATGATTATGGGCCTCCCAACAGTCGCATATGATGCTGGAGGTATGCCAGAAGTCGTTATAAACGATAGAAACGGTTTTCTGGTGCCTACAAACGATATAGATAATCTAACATTGGCATTAGAGAAGGTATATATGTTACCAAAAAATGAGTATCAAACGATGGGAGAAGAGGGTAAAAAGATTGCATTGGATACTGTAACAATAGAGGGCACAGCCAGAAAACATATTGAGATTTTTAAACTTGCGTTAAGTTCAGATAAAATATAATATCAATCATATGAAAATAGTCGTTATTGGTTTTGGTTGGGTTGGTCAAGCAAATGCCCTTTCTCTGTCTATTATGGGCAATGATGTTTATTATTTTGACCCTGCAAATCCAAATCATCACTATAAGAATAAATACGAAAATGTTTATTCAAATATAAAAAGGCTAAAGCACCCACTTCAGGTAGACTCTGAGGATACACATTACATAATATGTGTTGGTGATAGAGTGTTGCCAAGCGGTGAGCAAGATATATCTCTCATAAAGAGAGCTCTCGATTCTGTAAAAAATGTAAAAGGTACTGTTGTTCTTCGTTCAACAATATTACCTGAGACTCTGAAAGATCTACCATTTGATTTTTATGTTCCAGAATTTTTGCACGAGAAACAGGCTGTGGAGGAATCTCTGAGGCCACATTATTTTATTGTTGGAATTAAAACACAAAAGAGCGAACCAAGTTTCTTTGAAGATTGGAAAAAAGTTTCATACAAGGTTTATTATGGAACTCCTGAGGAAGCATCTCACATAAAATACTTGTCAAATCTTTGGAACTCAGTAAGAATTGCTTTTATAAATGAATTTGGTGATTCAATAAAAGAACCAAATACAAAAGAAGATGTATCGGGTATTGAAAAGGTAATCGATTTTATGTTTGAGGGAAAATACTATTTAAGATACGGAAAAGCTTTTAACGGGCATTGTCTACCAAAAGATACTTTAGCTTATTTTAGTTACTATAATAATAGTGGCAGACCAATGCATTTACTAGAGGGGACTCATAAAGCAAATGAGTTGAGATTACAAAAACAAGAAAAACATTCTCATTTATCAGAGTGGTTTTCAGCTTGGCAAAAAGCTGAAGTATCAGGAAAAGAGTCCGCAAAGCATTTATATCGTGCTGTTAAGAGAAGGATTAATAAAGTTTTTTCTAAATAATGAAAAAAATACTTATAACAGGTGGAGCAGGGTTTATAGGTTTTCATCTTGCAAAAAGTCTTTCAAAAAATAAAGACAATAAAATTATAATTGTCGATAACCTCCAAAGAGGGAAAATGGATGATGATTTAAAGGAACTCATTAACAATTCAAATGTTGAATTTATAAATAGGGATCTAACTTCATCAGATTTTTTCAAAAGTTTCGATAATGATTTTGATCATGTTTATCATTTAGCTGCAGTAAATGGTACAAAATGGTTTTACAAAATGCCTGAGGAGGTTTTGAGAATAAACACAATATCTCTTTTTAATATACTTGAATGGATAAAGGGACTTCCAAAGAAGCCTAAACTTATGTTTACTTCATCAAATGAAGCCTACGCCGGTGCGTTGTCTGCTTTTGGTGAGTTACAACTACCTACTCCTGAAAATGTTCCACTGATTGTTGAAGATACATATAATCCAAGATGGACTTATGGGGGGACTAAACTCATAGGGGAACTGTTCGTTATTTATTATTCAAAAGCATTTGATATTCCAGCAGTTATTGTTAGACCCCACAACTTTTATGGTCCTAGAGCTGGCTTCGATCATGTTATACCTGAAATGTCCAAAAGAATTATTGAAAAACAGGAACCTTTTGATATTTTTGGATCTGATGAATCTAGAACTTTTTGTTATATAGATGACGCAGTTGAAGCCATGGTCATGCTTATGGAATCAACTAAAACTGATAAAGGTGTGGCTGAAACTGTACACATTGGAAACAATGATGAAATAAATATGGAAAATCTAGCCAAGAAATTTTTTGATATATCTGGTTGGCAACCAAAAAAAA